>CALBTC010000165.1 GCA_937967805.1 uncultured Anaerolineaceae bacterium | reverse complement strand
CTTATTTTTGCCGAACTGACCATCCGTGAAACGCAGCGGCGCAAGGTGTTGTGGCTGGCGCTGCTGTTGGCGCTGGGCTTTTTGAGCATCTTTGGCCTGGGGCTGCACCTCATCCTTCAGGAGTTTGAACGGGTGGGCGAGGCCATGGATGAAGTAGAGGTCGTACTGAGCGTGCTCCTGTCTGCCGGGCTGTACATGGTCAATTTTTTGGTGGTGGTGATGGCGCTGTTGATTTCGGTAACGGCCGTTTCCGGCGAGATCGACTCCCATACCATCGAGGCATTGGTCACCAAGCCGGTGCGCCGCTGGGAAATCATTTTGGGCAAGTGGTTCGGCTTTGCCGTTATTGTAGCCGCTTACACGCTGCTGCTGGCGGGTGGCCTCATTGCGCTCTATCGCTGGCGCACGGGCTTTGCCGTCAGCAACATCCCGGCAGGATTGAGCCTGATGCTCCTGCAAGGCTTGTTGATCCTGTCGCTAACCCTGTTGGGCGGCACGCGTCTCTCAACCCTGGCCAACGGCGTGGTGGCGTTTATGCTGGTGGGCATCGCTTTCATCGGCGGCTGGGTGGAGCAGATTGGCAGTTTGTTGCAAAACGAAACGGCCGTCGACATCGGCATCGTCACCAGCTTAATCATGCCAACCGAAATTTTATGGCGGCAGGTACTGGCGCTGCTGCAACCCAGCCTCACCACTCCGTTTGCTGCCGGACCGTTTGTAGTACTCTCCCGACCCTCCGACTTGATGATCTGGTATGCAGTGGCCTATACCATTGTCCTTTTGCTGCTCAGTCTTGTTAGCTTTACCCGTCGCGACTTATAAAAACAGCGCAGAAGCGGAGCGTAAAAGCCGGCTGCCTGATCTTGCGTCATCACAAAATACAGAAGTATCCCCAAAACTAACGACACGATCCAAAACAGAATTTCCGCTAACATGACCAAACGGCTCATTGCAGGTATCATATTGTCGGGAAGAAGTTGCAGATAGCCGCCAGACTAAATTGTATTGGAAACCAAAGCGACGCGGACGCTTGTGTGCCAGAAAGAAGGTTTATTGTGAATCAATTTGCAAACATTCATGCCCTGGAAGCGTGGCTGGATAAGTATGAGATCAACTACCAGGCGTGGGGAAGCCGCAACAGCAAAAGTCTGCACAATCTGTGGCAAGAATTGGAAGCAGGCGAAGTTCAGCTAAAAGACGATCCCCCTCTGCGGGTGGTGGATGTGGTGCAAATTATCATTCGGCGGGGCGATTTAATCCTGGTAGAGGCGGAACAGGAATTTTTTAACGGCCAGCGCCGCTATAGAAGTCAACCTCCTTCAGAAAAAATCAAACCAGGTGAAGCAGTTCAAGAAGCAGCTCGCCGCTGTTTGCAGGAGGAGCTTGGTGTGCCGCCGGAAAACATCACGCTGGACCTGCAAAGCCACCAACAACACCAAACAAGCACAAACTCTTTTTCTTATCCCGGATTACCTTCGCAATATAATTTTCATTTGTTGGAAGCGGCCGTTTCTGGATTACCTGAAGAAGATTTTTGGCGGGAAAATCTGTCAGGAGACAACAAAATCGACCCGGTGAAACGTCATCGCTGGGCCTGGCACCCCCTAGACAAGATCAGATTTATTACGAGTCAGTAACGCGTTTCTGTTCCAGGACAGTCCCAACCGAAACGCCAGTCCGGACCAATCCCCACAGCGCCAGACCAATCATCGACACCATTTCTAAAATGTGCAGCAGCACGGCGTATGCCATCAGCGCCAATTAATCGAAACCCAGGGCGGCCGAT
>CALBTC010000164.1 GCA_937967805.1 uncultured Anaerolineaceae bacterium | reverse complement strand
TGGGTGGTACATCTTGGCCGTGCATAGGTGGCACATTATAGGGTGTTAAGTGACATCCCGATGCGTATTGATGTCGGCTTTGCAGACACAGTTGTCCCGCCGGCGGTGGCGTTGAGCTACCCAACTTTGCTGGATATGCCGGAACCGAATTTGAAAGCATACGCTTACGAAACCCTTATTGCCGAGAAATTCCAGGCGATGGTTTTTCTTGGCAACGCAAACAGCCGCATGAAGGATTTCCATGATTTATGGCTGCTCTCTACTGAAGCCTCCATTGATGGAGCCGCACTCTATGATTCAATAAAGACAACTTTTAAGAGCCGCCACACTGGAATCCCAATGAACACGCCGGTTTCCCTAACGCCAGAATTTGCTAAGGCCAAACAGCGAGATTGGCAGGCATTTGTCAGACGGGCAAACGTCGCCGATTCTGTCCCGTCTGATTTTGTCGAAGTTGTTGAACAACTGTATGATTTCTTGACGCCATTGTTAGAAGCAGTCAGGAAGGCGGAAGGATTCTCAGTCTCCTGGTTAAGTAATCGCTGGCAATAGCAACTAGCCCCAACCATCCTGGTGCTTTTGGTGAAGAGTGGGGGTCGTTAACGCTACTAACCTCTATTGGGGCAGCGCTCAGGCATTTTGGAATAACACTGGCGACACGGCGTTTTTGCGCAACGGCGACACGCTGGTGGCTTCGTGCAGCTATGGGGATGGAGGTGTGCAGGCGAGCGGGTAGGTTGGGAAACGGCCGTTTGCGCAAATTGGTCTTAATTAAGCTCTTAGGCACCATTGATATAAATATAACAAATCTGTTATATTGTTTGGGAGATTGTTTACCGATGAGTTTATGGGGCATTAAGTACCATCCACCAAAAGGAGAGAGGAACTCTCCAGTTGATATTATCGTAAGCATTCCAGACAACAATAATGCTCGGACCAAAATTGTGCGTTGGCTTGAATTCATGTGTCAGCATTCTCTGGAGGATTGGCTAAACGTCAAAAATATCACAGGTAAAATCTGGCAGCTAAGAGCAGGCAGTTATCGAGTCTATTATTTCCTGGATGGTCGCGATATTGTAGTTGTTCATTGTTGTCGCAAAAAAGGAAAAAAGGCGTTAAGAAAAGATTTGCAGAGGGCTGAATTGAATTATGATGATTATTTTGCCAGTAAGGAGTAAATGGTGTCAAAAAAAACGACCTCGCACGAAGAGTTGATGTCGATACTGAATCAGGACCCTGAATTCAGGGAAGCATACGAACGTCTCGACCCTTATTTTGAAATTATTAATGAAGTTACGCATCTCAGAAAGCGGCTTGGTTTAACTCAGCAACAGCTTGCGGATAAGATGGGAGATCACCAAAGTGCGATTTCCAGACTGGAAACAGGCGCTCACGCCATCAGTCTAGAAAAGCTCATTTTGATAGCTGAGGCGCTGGAAGCAAAGGTCAAATTGGTCCCAATTGAAAGAAGTGGCCAGCGTGAATTCGAGAAACTATTCTTGTCCAGCATTAGTAGCGGTGCTGCCGAGAGTGTGTCTTTTTCAGAAACAGCTGTTACCAGATTATCTATTAATTCTGAAACATCCGTCGAGGAGAGTTAGTCGTGAGTGAGGCTTACGTATTTAAAGAGAGTATTTTTAAAAAAATCTATACTGAGCGCCCCGTAAAGGTGCCAGATAAGCCGCAGATTGAAGTGAAAATTGAAGGCCAGGTGCTTGAAAGCAAATCGCGCGACAATCACCTGGAAGTTCATTTACGCATTGTGTCACTAGACGATTGCCCAATTGATATAGACTTGGAAGTGGTGGCTTTTTTCGAGAGATTGGTTGAGGAAACTGACCTGTCTGTTATGGCTGATTTCGTTAATCGACAGGCGCTGCCTACGCTGTTCACGATCATCAGGCAGCAGATAATTGTTTTAACAAGCCAGATGGGGATGAGCCCCGTTAAACTTAATGCCCCACATCAGTATAATGTGCACCCCGAGGCCGGTAGCACTCTGGACGGCTGATGTTATCTTCCACCACCTCACAACCCAACCAAACACAAACCCCGCCAGCGAGGCGGGGTTTTTTAACTGCTTGCTATTCGGCCGTTTCCCGAGCCACTTCTGGGACTTTCTCCTTCAGCCTGGCCATCACCTGCTGATGCTGGGCGCTGGATTGGGCAATCCTGGCCCAAACAGCCAAGACTCCGCCGGCGGCAATAATGCCTACCACCGTTGTTGCCTCCGATAGGAACAAAAAACCAACCAAAACTGCCAAAAACGAGAGAGCCAGAAAAAGTTTATCCATGATTTGATCCTCCATGTGTTGAGATGATAAACGCTGACTCTAGTTTAGCATCCACGTCAAACCGGGGATCGAGGTGTTTTTTTTTGCCCGTTTGGAAATCCCGTGAATTGAAAAAGACGCAACTCAGAAAGTATTGTCGGTTTGTATCGAATCTATATCTTGGATTTGTGCCTGTATCTATGCGGAACTTTCCCCAGACAACCATACTTAAACAGTAGATGCAGCAAATGCGTCTTTTAGAATAAGCAAACAAGATGAACGGCCGTATCTCCCAATACGCCGTTCATGGGGAGTATACAAACCTTGATAGTTCACAAGAACCGATTTTTAACTTTGTTCATCATGGCTGCCCTGGCGTTGGCCCTGGTGGCCTGTGGCGGTGAGGCCGAGGACCCGACCGTTGTTGTCCCAACGGTGGCCCCGACGGTAGACTTGCCGACGGAAGAGCCGACACCAACGGAAGCAATGGCCACACCGACCGAAGAAGCCATGTCTGAAACCAACGTCTTTGTGGAAACGGCCGATGTCACCGTAACAGACGGCCGTGCCCAACTGACCATTACCGGTAACCTGCCGGATGCCTGTGCGGAAATCGTCAACGTGGTACCGACATTTTCATTGGACACCAATATGTTTAACGTTGACATTCAAACCCAGCGACCGGAAGACGAACTGTGTGCTCAGGTGCTGACACCGTTTGAACACACGATGACGCTGGAAACGGCCGATTTTGCCCCCGGCACCTACAACGTCATGGTTCACGGCGTCACCGAAACCCTTCAACTGACGGCTGCCGATCAGGATATGGACGATTCCACCGCCGCCATTTCACCGAGGAGCGGACCACCGGGAACAACGGTGCAGATCACCGCAACCGGTTTGGTAGCAAACACCGAAGTGGAACTGGGCGTGGGTCAGGTCGCGTCTGAATATGAAATTGTGGATACGGCCGTAACCAACGCCAACGGTACGCTCAACACTACCGTGCAAATTCCCGACTATGCCGAAACCGACGATCAATGGGTTGTGGTGGTTGAAGAACCCAATGGGGCTAAAACCATCTCCAACGAATTTGATGTCACTACCGACGCCGCGCTGTTCGACAGCACCCAAATCTACCTGATTGCCGTAGGCGATGAGGGGCAAAGCGGCAAGGAAATTGGCTGCGGCGACAGCGCCGTACCGGTGACGATCAACATCGAGCCCACTATTGCCCCGTTAACGGCCGCTCTGGAAAACATGTTTGCCATCAACGAGCAAAATTATGGCCAGTCCGGTTTGTACAATGCACTGCACCAGTCTAACCTGAGTGTGCAGGGCATTGACATCGACAACGGCCACGCCACCATCGCCCTCAACGGGGACCTGCTGGTGGGCGGCGTCTGCGACACGCCGCGCGTCGAAGCGCAGCTTAGACAGACCGCCCTCCAATACAGCACCATTGACTCCGTCTCTGTTACGATCAATGGCCAACCGTTAGACGATCTACTCTCGGCAGCCGGTAGCTAAACAAATTAAAATCGTTGCCACAGAGAACACAGAGAATAAAGAGATAAATCTCTTTCACATCTCTGTGCCCTCTGTGGCTCTTTTTGATCACCCCCACCGTTTACTGATTACCGATTACTGACATACTGAATACCGAACTGCCCCTTGACTCGGCCCCTGAGGCCGGGCGTATCATACGGACATGACCGATCGAACAGAAGAAGCAATGTTAACCATTGGGCAGTTCGGCCGTCTGGCCCAGCTTTCCCGCAAAGCGCTGCGGCTCTACGATGACCTGGTGGCTGTTTGTTTTGGCTTTTGCTTCCCCTGCCTTACAATTCGGGCAACTGCTCATGTTTACCATTAACAATTAACCATTAACCAATTACCATTAACCATTACGGAGGGCTATCATGCGTTTAGGAATTATGTTGGGCTATGCCGGGCGGAAGATTGAGCTGCCCGTTGAATTGGTCAAAGAGGCCGATCGTTTGGGCGTGTACGCCGTCTGGACGGCCGAAGCGTACGGCTCAGATGCCGTCTCGCCGCTGGCCTGGCTGGGGGCGCAAACGCAAAACATCAAGCTGGGCACGGCCATCATGCAGATGCCGGGCCGTACGCCGGCCAACGCGGCCATGACGGCGATGACGATGAACCAGTTGAGTAACGGCCGTTTCCTCATGGGTTTAGGGCTGTCCGGGCCGCAGGTGGTGGAAGGGTGGCATGGTGAGAGTTACAAACGGCCGCTCACTCGCTCGCGCGAATACGTCGACATCGTCCGCGCCATTTTTAAGCGCGAAGCCCCCGTCACCTATGACGGCAAGCTGTACCAGATTCCCTACACAGGCGACGATGCCACCGGCCTGGGCAAGCCGCTCAAAAGCACGTTGGAAGCCCAGCCAAACATCCCCATCTACCTGGCGGCCATCGGCCCGCAAAACGTCGAGCTCACTGCTGAAATCGCCGACGGCTGGCTGCCCATCTTCTTCTCTCCTACCAAATACGATGAAATCTACAAGCCGCACATCGAAGCCGGTTTTGCCAAAGCGGGAAACGGAAAAAGCATTGCCAGTTTTGACATTGCACCGACCGTTTCGGTGGTCATTAACGATGATGTCGATGTAGCTTACAATATGCTGCGCCCGATGTTGGCACTGTACATTGGCGGCATGGGAGCCAAAGGTAAAAACTTCTACACCGACCTTGCCGGGCGCTACGGCTATGAAGCAGAAGCCGCCGAAATTCAGGATCTGTACCTGGCCGGCGACAAAGGTGCGGCGATGATGAAAGTTCCTGGCAATCTGATTGACGATGTGGCCCTGGTTGGCCCCCGCGAGCGAGTAAAAGAGCGGTTGTCGCTCTGGCTCAATTCCCCCGTCACCACCATGAACCTCACCGTCTTCGATGTAGACACCTTGCACACGATGGTAGAATTGGTAGACGAGTTAAAATGAACATCTGAGGGTAATAAAAACGGCCGTTTTGAAGCTGTGTAATTCCTAATCAGTTATTCTCCAAACCTTTTCTCATGTTATACTTGCTCTTATGGAGTTTGAGTGGGATGAACAGAAGGCGGAGAGCAATCTTGCCAAGCACAAGGTTTCTTTCACTGAAGCGAAAACTGTCTTCACCGATCCACTCTACCTAGATTTTTACGATCCAGACCATTCAGACGATGAGGATCGACACATCATCGTAGGGGAATCTGAACAGCAACGGTTACTAATTGTGTCATATACGGAACGTGGGCAAAAGGTTCGGTTGATTAGTGCGCGAGAAGCGACGCGCAAGGAAAAAGAGGCATATGAAGAAGGCTAAAAACGAGATGGAAGATGAACTTCGCTCGGAATATGATCTGAAAAAGCTACGAATTAGAAAAGTAGGAGCCGAGCGCACCCATTTTGGTGGACAATTGATTCGGTTAGCACCAGATGTAGCGGAACTGTTCCCGGATTCTGAATCTGTTAATGAGGCATTACGATTTTTAATTCGCGTCACCCGCGAAAACAAATTGTCCCATCCCGATCCAAGTGCAACTGACTAGTTTTCGTATCCTCGATTAATATCACCCTATGGCTAAAAAACGAACGCCGAATATTTTAATACCGCCGAAAGAGGTGCAGGTGCAGGTGGCTGAATGGCAGTCGCGCAATGAGCCGGTGCTGCTGGAAGATGGGCAGGAGCCGATGTTTTTGGAGTTGGTCGAGGCGCTGTTACGCAAACGGCCGCTCACATCCAAAAAATACCAGCACACCATGCGCACCTATGCCCGCCGCGGCCTGCCCTGGCTCTCCAAAAGCAACGTCATTCGCCTGTACGAAGAGCTGTGCGAAGCAGGCTGGGCCGAATTTGACCCCGAGGTGCGCACCCACCTGCAAATGAAACCTATTCGCAGCCAGGCGGGTGTGACGGTGGTAACGGTGCTGACCAAGCCCTACCCCTGCCCCGGCAAATGTATCTTTTGCCCCACCGACGTGCGCATGCCCAAAAGCTACCTGCATGACGAGCCGGGTGCCCAACGCGCCGAGCGCCACGGTTTTGATCCTTATGCCCAAACGGCCGCACGCATTCGCGCCCTGGAGCAAATTGGCCATCCCGCCGAAAAGATCGAGCTGCTCATTTTGGGCGGCACCTGGTCCAGCTACCGCCGCGACTACCAGGAATGGTTTGTCAAGCGCTGCCTGGACGCCATGAACGAGGAAGATTCCGAGACCCTGGTGGAAGCGCAGCAGAAAAATGCCGTTGGCGCGCGCCGCAACGTGGGGCTGGTGGTGGAAACACGCCAGGACCATGTGGATGTGGACGAACTGCGCTGGCTGCGCTATCTGGGCGTGACCAAAGTGCAGGTCGGCATCCAAAGTTTGGATGAGCGGGTTTTGGCGCTGAACAATCGCGGCCACGACGTGCAATCAACCCGCGATGCCTTCCGCCTGCTGCGGCTGGCCGGTTTCAAGATTCACGGCCACTGGATGGCCAATCTGTTGGGGGCTACACCGGAAAGTGACGTGGCCGATTTTAGCAAGATTTGGGCGGATGAAGCCATTCGCCCCGACGAACTCAAGCTCTACCCCTGCATGTTGGTTGAAAACGCTGAACTGTACGAATACTGGCAGCGCGGCGAATACCATCCCTACGATGAAGAAACGCTCACCGAACTGCTGGTGGCTTGCAAAGTTCAGGTGCCGCGCTACGTGCGGCTCAACCGCGTCATTCGCGACTTCCCCACGACCAACGTCGTGGCCGGCAACAAAAAAGCCAACCTGCGCCAGATCGCCCTGCAACGCATGGCCGACCGCGGCCTACGCTGCCAATGCATCCGCTGCCGCGAGGTGCGGCGGCACAAGGTCCAGCGTGAAGACGTCGATCTGCGCATCGAAACGTACGAGACAGACGCGACCATTGAACATTTCCTCAGCTTTGAGACAGACGATGACATGCTGGCCGGCTTCTTGCGGCTCTCGCTGCCGAACCGGAACGCGCCCCACCCGCTGCCGGAGCTGGAAAATCACGCCATGATTCGCGAGGTGCATGTCTACGGCCCGGCGCTCAACCTGGGCGAAGACAGCAGCGGCGAGGCGCAGCACATGGGGCTGGGATCGGAGCTAATCGACAAGGCGAAAGAGATGGCACGGGAGGCGGGCTACGGCCGTATCGCCGTTATCAGCGCCATCGGCACGCGCGAATATTACGCCAAATACCACGGCTTTCAGATGGATGGCCTATACATGACGGCCGATTTGCACTAACCACGAGATTTTTTTAGTCTATAGCTGTCCCAAACCCGATCAATTTGCTTGTCAATTATAGGATCTAATCTTGGTCTGTACGCAATTGGCAACGAGAACCTAAACACTTCAAACAGAAAACTTATTGTCATACCAACCCATTTTCTTACTTCAGTAGGTTCGATGCTTTCTGGCTTCTGCCCTTTTGCCTGTTTGCTGATATCCGCTCTGTGAACAATTTGGTGCCGCCGCATACACAGTTCCTGAATTGTTGGAAAATATGTATCACGAATTTTTTTGGGAGTTTGATGACCAGCTGCTTTCAGATGATTTACTATATCTGTGGTGGAGCTAAAAGATATTGAGTCAAGCTGAGAATCTATTGATCTTAATATAATATCGTCAACTCCCCACCCACTGTAATTAATCCTCAGTTCTTTCAGTGAAATCTTGGGAGAATTAGTACCAACGAAATTGAAGTGCGTTGGCAATTCCAAGTTCAAATTGTACTTTAAAGAATTTCTAGTAATCTCGCGGAGGGTATATTCCAGCATAGCATGAGTATAGACTACTATTAAGCGATAAACTTCTGCTCCAAAAATCAAGGCACTTTCCTTGTTTTCGGCGTTTCCTTGTTGCATCACTGAAGATGTGGCCTCAGCCACAGCACCTATCCTCGTAGTGTTTTCTGTAAGCACGTCAAGAATTTGGAAAAAATTTTGGGCACTTTCCTCATTAAACTTTTCCACGGTAAACACCTCGATAAACAGAGTCAGAGTTAACGTTCATTTGTCTCATCCCGCACATAAGGACTAGTAGCATGAACGTGATCTAGCTGTGCCATAAGTTCCATGTATTTTTGGGCGGCGTGAGCTCCCTCTACATATTGTGCTAGCCAATCCTGAATTAGCTCATCAAGTGAGCGATTCTCGCGGGCAGCGCGTTGGCGTGCTTGTTGTATGAGGTTTTTGTCAGCAGAAAGCGTGATCTTTTCCATAGGAAATAGTTTGCCTGAAATGAATGCTTTGTCAAAAGCAGGGGATTCAGGTTTTTGGCTCTTTGACACCTCATTTTCGGATAGAGGTTGCGTTATCTTCGACCGTTGCCCAAACACTTTTCACTTATCACTTTTTACTACCCCCGAAACCGCATCCGACGTGGCCTCAACAATTTCCGTTGGCGTGATGCGGTTGAACATGTCGGCCGGGCCGTGGGCCTGGACGCGAATGTAGTTGTCGGTGTAGCCCACCCAGCGCAGGCCGCCGTTGTCGGCGCCGATGGTGCTTTCCCACAGCACGTTGAGCGTTTGGCCCACAAACTGCTGGTGAAAATTGTGACTGAGCTTTTTGCCCAGCTTGATCATGCGGCGGGTGCGCTCTTTTTTGACCTTGCCGTGAACTTGGTGGGGGAATTGGGAAGCGGCCGTTCCCGGCCGTGGGCTGTAGCTAAATACATGCAGCCGGGCAAAGTTGATTTCTTCCACAAATTCCAGGCTGTCGGCAAAATCTTTCTCCGTTTCGCCGGGGAAGCCGACAATGACGTCTGTGCTCAGGTTCAGGTCGGGGATGTGGCTGCGGGCGGCTTCGGCTAACTCGCGGAAGCTGGCGCGGCTGGTGCGGCGGGCCATGCGCTTAAGAATCTTGTCGCTGCCGGATTGCAGCGGCATGTGCAGGTGAGGCAGCAGGCGCGGATTTTGCCACAGCGTAAAGAAGTCCGGCGCTAAATCCCACGGCTCCAGCGAAGAGAGGCGCAGCCGGGGAATGTCGGTGTGCTGCAAAATGGCCTGCACCAGATCGTACAGTCCGGCCTCGTTACCAAAATCGTGGCCGTAGCTGCCCAGGTGCACGCCGGTCAGCACCGCTTCCTGGTAACCAGCCGCGGCCAACGCCTGAATCTCGGCCACCACATCACCCAGATGACGGCTTTGCCCCGCGCCACGCGCCACGGTAGTGACGCAAAAGGTGCATTTGTTGTCGCAGCCGTCCTGCACCTTGATGAAGGCGCGGGTGTTGGCTCCCATGCTGCCCGCCAAAAATTCACGCAGCACCGGCTCCTGGTCAAACACAGGCAGCTCGATGCGCGCTTTGGGGTCCAGCATTTGCACCAGCCGGGCCTTTTGCTGATTGATGACCACACGTCCGGCTCCCTGCACTTTACCTAGCTCATTGGGGGCAATGGTGGCGTAGCAGCCAGTAAGCACAATTTCGGCGTGAGGGTTATCGCGATGGATGCGGCGGGTTTGGCTGCGCGCGTCGCGGGCGGCTTCTGAAGTGACGGCGCAGGTGTTGATGATAACTTTGTCGGCTTCGGCTGTGTCCGTCACAATCTCATGACCCGCTGCAAGCAGCTGGCGAGCCATCGTTTCAATTTCGCTTTGGTTCAGGCGACAGCCAATGCTGTTCAGGAAAACTTTCATGTGTCCATTTTAACGCAGGCGGGAATGTGGTGCGAGAAGAAGAGAAAAGACCTGGCAGCTTGGGGGAGGAAAATCTGCCAGGTCTGGGTAAACTTAATTTGATCTTTGGTTAAAAAATTTAGCGCATTCGTCGGCTCAGGCTGCCGTTACGATTGCCCATGAACATCGTTGCGGGCAAATTGAAGCCATAGTTGCGCAGGCGTTCTTCACAGTTCGGCCGCATCCCGCCCGGCGCAAAATCGCCCAGCACTTTGCCTTCCGTGTCTTCACCCTGCTCATCAAACTTGAAGATGTCTTGCATCACCACCACCTCACCTTCCATGCCGGTGATTTCGGTGATGTTGGTGACCTTACGGCTGCCGTCGCGCAGACGGGCCTGCTGCACAATCAGGTCCACGGCCGAAACAATCTGCTTGCGCACCACAGAAAGCGGCAGATCCATTCCGGCCATCAGCACCAATGTTTCCAGGCGGGAAATGGTATCGCGCGGATTGTTGGCATGAATCGTGGTCAGGCTGCCATCATGGCCGGTGTTCATCGCTTGCAGCATGTCCAGCGCTTCGCCGCCGCGACATTCACCAACGACAATACGCTCTGGTCGCATACGCAGCGAGTTGATGACCAGGTCACGAATTGTCACTTCGCTGTCGCCGGCTTTGGAAGGCTTTTTAGTTTCCAAACGCACCACGTGCCGCTGCAGCAGGCTTAATTCGGCCGCATCCTCAATGGTGACAATGCGATCCCCATCGGGAATGAAGCTGGAGAGCACGTTGAGCAGCGTCGTTTTACCAGAGCCAGTTCCGCCGGAAACCACAATATTAAGCTTGGCTTTGACACACGCTTCCAAGAACTTGGCCATATCTTCGTTCAGGCTGCCAAAGTTGATTAAATCCTGAATGCCAAAGGGATTGCGCGAAAATTTACGGATGGTGATGTTGGGACCGTCGATGGCACAGGGAGAGACGACGGCATTCACGCGGGAGCCATCGGGCAGGCGGGCATCCACCAGCGGCGAATCTTTGCCCACGTACCGGCCCAGCGGCTCAATGATTTTGCGAATGACGCGCTCCACGTGAGCATCATCGACAAAGGTGATGCCGGATTCAGTGAGACGGCCTTTTTGCTCGATATAAACCAAGTCTGCCCGGTTCACCATCACTTCGGTGACAGTTTCATCGCTCAGAATTCGCTCCAGTGGGCCAAAGCCTAAAATCTCATCCAGCAGATCTTCAAAAAATTGCTTTTCATCGGCCGGGGCGATGTTGAGCTTGGCGTGCTGCCGGGCGAGCTGGTACCGTTCCTGGATCAGCTTAATGGTTTGCGGCGTGCGATCCAGGGTGAGGGTTTTGGGGAGAGAGGCCTCAATCTTTTGTGCCAACCAAAGGCGTGTACTGTCCAAATTTTTATCTGAGGTATTGCTGGCAACCCCGTTTTTTGCTGTTTCCATATTACTTCCTTGTCCATATCTTCATGAAAGTTTGGTTGAAGAACCGTGGAGCCATTGTATAGAGAACGGCCGTATTTCTACCATAGTCCGTTCTTACCAGCAGATAGAAGCCATTGTATGTTCTTTGAAACTGCGGTACTAATCGACTGTACAGCAGGCTGTGGAGGTGATTTTTAACCCAGGGCTTTGCCAAACTCATAAATAATTGTAAAGGGCCAAGTCAATCCTGGCAT
>CALBTC010000163.1 GCA_937967805.1 uncultured Anaerolineaceae bacterium | reverse complement strand
TTAGTCATGGTGCTTCCTTTTTTTGAGTTTGTGTTTTTGGTGAATCACAAGTTTATCTCTAAAAGAGGAGCGCCTTCTTTATGATAAATAAGATTTGTCAGTCAACCAGGTCCCATTCTCATATCATTGACTAATTTGCTTCGGCGGCGAGAACGGCCGCCCCAATAATCCCCGCCTCGTTGCGCAGCTCCGCCGGGATGATGGGGGCGCGCGTTTTGATGTAGTGCAGGAATTCCTCGTGCTTTTTGCTCACGCCGCCGCCAATGATGATCAGCTCTGGTGAAAAGAGAAACTCGATGTGCTTGAAATATTTGTCCAGCCGCTTGCCCCACTCCTCCCAGCTTAAATTTTTCTCGTCCCGAATCCGCTCAGCAGCATAATTTTCAGCATCTTTTTTCTTGTTGCGTAAGTAGAGATGGCCCAGTTCGGTGTTGGGCACGAGACGGCCGTCTACAAACACTGCGCTGCCAATCCCCGTCCCTAACGTAAAAATCATCACAGTGCCGGATACGCCCTTGCCGGCGCCAAAACGCATCACCGCCACACCGGCCACATCGGCGTCGTTGGCCAGGGTAACGGGACAGCCGGTGGTGTCGGCCATCGCCTGCCGGCCGGGGTAGCCCAGCCATTCATCATCAATGTTGGCAGCGGAATGCACCACACCGTTGATGACAATGCCGGGCAGCCCCACGCCAATAGGACCACTGTATTCAAAATGGTCTACAATTTGCTTGAGTACATCAATAACGGCCGTTGGCTTGGCCGGCTGCGGCGTGGGAATGCGCAGCCGGTCCGTCACCATCTCCCCCTTTTCCGTATCCACCACCGCCCCCTTAATGCCGCTGCCGCCAATGTCGATGCCAAGTGTGATCATCTTTTCCTCCGTGTTCTGTGTTCGGTAATCGGTAATCAGTAAACCGTTTACCGTTCACCGATTACCGACAACTGATCTTCAACTTCGCGTACGGCCGTACGCCCTGCCTCAATCCCCTCATCCAGCCGGTGAAAATCGAATAGCCCAATGGAACCCATGTGGGGTCGCAATAATATTTCCGGGCGGGAGATGGCCAGATGTTTTTGTAACGTTTGCGCCGTGATGATGTCGGCCACGACGGACATGATTTGCCACGTTTTGCGCCGCTGGGTCAGGGCCAATGCCTTGCCCAGGACGCCGGTGGGCGTCGGGGCCGGTTTGTCCGGCGTGCCAAACGGCGCCGTGTTGCTCAAATCGACGGCGATCACATAAGTAGCCCCCCGCGCCCGGGCAATGTTGAAAGGCGTGTTGTTGAGAATGCCGCCATCGGTTAAGACCATGCCATCCATCTCTACCGGGGGGAAGAGAATGGGGATGGCGATGGTGGCGAGGACGGCCGTAATCACGTCCCCCTCATCCAAAATCACCTCTTTGCGCGCCACCAAATCGGAGGTAACAACAGCCAACGGAATGTCCAATTCGGCAAACGTGGGCCGGCCGATATACGATTCCAACAACTGCTCAATCTTTTGTATCCCGGTTAAAGAAGGAGAGCCGCCGGCAAATGAATACATGGAGCCAATGTTGATATGTTTAAAACAGTCGATGAGATCATCGCAGGTTAAACCGGAGGCATACATAGCGCCAACAAAGCCACCAATGCTGGTACCGGTAATGAGATTCGGCCTTATACCCAGTCGCTCCAGTTCCATAATGACGCCTATGTGAGCCGCGCCCCGTGCCCCACCGCCACCTAAAGCTAAACCAACTTTCATACGATTATTTACCTTTGAATTGAGGCGGCCGTTTCATCATGAAACTTTGCGCCCCTTCCAAAAAATCTTCGCTGCTCATCAGCTGGCTCTGCGCCCAGCCTTCCAGCATCAGCCCGCGGTCGATGTCGCTCAGGCCGTCGATGACCCGCTTGGCCATGCCCACCGCCAGCGGCGCCGCCTGATTGATCTCCGCCGCCAGCTCTTCCGCCTTGCTCATGAGTTGGTCTTCCGGCACCACGTAGTTCACAATGCCCCACCTCTCAGCGCAGGCCATATCGAAATGCCGCCCGGTGAAAATAAGCTCCTTGGCCCGGGCGGGACCCACCAGCCGGGTGAGCCGGGTTGTGCCGCCCACGTCGGGGATGATGCCCAGGCGCGTTTCCGGCAGCCCCATCTGCGTCCCTACTGCGGCAATGCGAATGTCGCAGGCCAGCGCCAGCTCCATCGCCAGCCCCAGGCAGTAGCCGTGCAGCAGGGCAATGGTAGGGATTTCCAATCGCTCCAGCCGAGTATGCACCGCCTGGAAATCATCGGTGATGCTGCGCATGCGCTGCTGCCAGTGCGGGCCATACTTTTCTGCCAGCCCCAGCAGGCTGCTCACGTCAATCCCGGCCGAAAACGCCTTGCCCTCGCCGCGAATGATAACGGTGCGGATGCCGGGGGTGCGATTGGCGGTTTGTACGGCCGTATCCAACCCCGCCACCAGTTCCATATTTATCGCATTTCGCTTCTCCGGCCGGTTGAGGATGATTTCAAAAATTGTTTCTCGCTGCTTGGTTAGAACTAACTCACTCATTTGTTACTCCGCCTACGCCGAGGGATAAATCCCCCGGCTACTTGTGCAAGCCCTACCGGGCTAAAAATAAACTGATGACTGACCTACTGATCACTGATCACCGCTTACTGGTCCTCCAACCGGTACGCCTCCAACTCCACGCCCAGTCCATCGGCCAGGCGGTTGACAAACGCATAATACCCTGTCACCTGATTTATATCCAAAATTGCGGCGTCGCTAAAGCCCGCGCTGCGCAAGGCAATCACGTCCGCTTCTTCCATGCCCCAGGGGGTGAGCGTGAGCTTTTCGGTATAGACCAACATTTGACGGTCGGCGGCGCTGAGGTTGGCGCTGCGCCAATCTGTTTTGAGGGCGTCAACCAGTGCCTTGTCGTTGGTCAGGCGGAGCAGCCCGGCTCCGTGATGGACAATTCAGTAATGGCATTTGTTGATCGCCGAAGTGACCACGGCAATCATCTCCCGCTGCGCCCGGCTCAGGTCCGATTTGCCCCGCATGAGGTGGGCGTACAGGTCGTAATGGGTGCGCATTGATTTAGGATTCAGGCTGTGGATGCGCAGGATGTTGTCTACAACGCCCGCCGGCTCGACATACTTTTCATACAACGCTTTTAATGCCCCGGTGGCTTCTTCAAGTGAAATCATTTTAATCCAGGCCATCTTCCCTCTCTTTATAAAATGGAACGCAGATTTTCCTGATTTTCCTGATCAAGGGAATCAGGAAAATCTGCATCCTTTTCATTTCTTGTAATTTGAATGTTTGCAAGTAACCAGATGATAGCAAAAGAGGGGAAAGGATGCAGTAGGTTGGCAAATGTGAGCCGGGTTGGTCACAATTGGTGTAATCCAACTGAACCAAACAAGGAACGCACGATGTCTAAAAAAGTTTATATCGCCTACACGGGGGGGACAATTGGGATGCAGCGGGTGAACGGCCGTTACCTCCCCATCCCCAACTTCCTGCAGCGCCTCATGGCCGACAACCCCGCTTTTCACCACCCGGAGCTGCCCCAGTTCACCATCAACCAGTACGATCCGCTGCTCGATTCGCCCAACATGACCCCCGGCGACTGGTCCCGCATCGCCACCGACATTTGCGACCATTACGACGACTACGACGGCTTCATCGTCCTGCACGGCACGGACACGATGGCCTACACCGCCTCGGCGCTGGCCTTTATGCTGGATGGCCTGGGCAAGCCGGTCATCTGCACCGGTTCGCAGATACCCCTGTGCGAAATTCGCAACGATGCCCAGGACAACCTGATTGCCGCCTTGCTGCTGGCGGCTAACTACGCCATCGCGGAGGTATGCTTATTGTTTCACAGCCAGCTTTTCCGGGGCTGCCGCGTGGTGAAGGTAGATGCCGACGGCTTTGACGCCTTTGAGTCGCCCAACTGCCCGCCGCTGGCCACGCTGGGGATTGCTGTGGAGGTGAATTGGGGGCTGGCGAAACGGCCGTCTCCACCCCTTCCCCCCATTAATTTACAAACCATCCGCGAACCGGGCGAAGTGGGCGCGTTGCGGCTCTATCCCGGCATGTCGGCCCGCATCCTGGAGAACGTGCTCCAACCGCCGCTGCGCGGCCTGGTGCTGGAAACGTACGGCGCGGGCAATGCTCCCACCAACGATCCCGCCTTTTTGGATGTTTTGGCTGCGGCCATCGAGCGCGGCGTGGTGGTTGTGGACTGTACCCAATGCCTGCGCGGCACGGTGGACCTGACCAAATACGCCACCGGCTCTGCCCTGGCCGACATCGGCCTGCTCAGCGGCTACGACATGACGGCCGAAGCCGCCCTAACCAAGCTGGCCTACCTACTTAGCATCGAGCCAGACGTGGCCGTGGTCAAGGCAAAGATGCAGCAAAGTTTAAGGGGAGAGTTAACACGACCGTAATGCAACTTTGCAACCCGTTTCTGGTAATCCCGTACTGTTCGGTGGGTTACGGCCGTTTACCAACCAAACCAATTTCCCAAGCCAGATCAATGTTTAGCTGGTATCCTTCCCCAGTTGTCACACCGTCAGCATTGGCGGTGTTTATCAACATGGCGTCGGCCACTTACCAATCAGAAATATCCAAAGCGAATATCGAGATGAATTTCATTCCTCTTCATTCTCTGTGTTCTCTGTGGCAAAAAAACATTTTCTTATGAGCGAACCAATTATTGTTGTTGATAATGTGCATAAATCTTACCTGATGGGCAAAGAAGCTGTGCCCGCCCTGCGCGGCGTCTCGCTGGAGATTCAGCGCGGCGAGTTTGTTTGCCTGATGGGCCCCAGCGGCTCCGGCAAAACCACGCTGCTCAA
>CALBTC010000162.1 GCA_937967805.1 uncultured Anaerolineaceae bacterium | reverse complement strand
GTAACGTCTCTCTTGAATCAAATAACGAAAGCGCATTGTGCCAATTTGTGCAGCAGCGGCTGCCCGACTTTTTGCACCACGATTTAACGGCCGTTGAACACCAGCAAATCCGAGCCCACCTGGCCCAATGCGACAACTGCGCCCAACGCGTGCAGGAAGCCCGCCTGCTGGATGCCGATCTCCAGGCAGAGGCCGACCGTTACCAACCCCGTCTTTCTCGCGACGCCTCTTTGCGGATTCAACACAAAGTGTACCGGCGGATGCAGCGCAGCCTGGTCTGGCAGCGCACCGGGCAGGCTCTGCGCCTGGCGACGGCCGTTGCTGCCCTCATTCTGCTGTTGGGCGGCAGCTTTTTGTTTGGCCGCTTCTGGTTTCCCTTTTTAACCGCCGAAACCAACACCGCTGGCGAAACGACCGCCCTGCCGGGCTTGCCGCCGCCGGGGCCCACGGCCGTTCCCACCACCGCGCCGGCCATTCCCTCGCCTGCTTCCCAAGAACCTGTCATTGAGCCGCCTGCTGTGGTGGAAGAATCGTCGCGTGACGGCCGTGTCAACGCCTGGGATCATTGGGTGGCGGCCGCACCAGGGCAAGCACCAGAGCAGTTGGCCGCCACCATCGTATCCGCCGCGTTGAGCAGCGACGAAGGTTACTTGAATGCGTTGTTCATGGGCATGGGCGCGGCCCAGCAGCCTACGGCCCGCATGTGGCTTTCCGTGGCCAACCGCTGCCAGAACAGCCTGAGCAGTGAAGATTTTGTATATGCTCGCCATCCTATTCCGCTGCTTACCATTACCTCCGTTTCCATCTGGTATGACGGCCGTCTGGTTGGCGAAATAAAAATGCGGCAAATTCAGGGTGAATGGTTTGCCACCTTTGCTCGTGCTCCTATTGTCTATCCCTGTTCATCCCAATGATCTTAAAGATTGCCATGCGCATTTTGCCAACGGCCTGCCAGCTACTACCTAATTCCGGAGCCGCACGATGACGTTTTGGTCCTTCATCTTGCGCCGGGCCGCGCGCCATTGGCAAATTTTGCTCACCCTTAGCCTGGGCGTGCTCATTTCTACCGCGATGCTGGCCAGCAGCCCGATTCTGGTGAATACGGTGGTGGAATTTGGCCTGCGCCGCACGTTGCTCGCAGCCGATCCCTCAGTGAGCGACCTGCGCCTGAGGGTCTTTGGTCGATTAAATGAGGACGAATATGCGGCTAGCGATGACCAGGTGCAGCAAATGGTGAACGGCCGTCTCTCTCCCTTCATCGACCAACTGATTCCTGTGCTGGGTTCCCGCTGGTTCCACCCCTGGCGCGATGGCAACATTGTGCCCGAAGAACGCCTCAACTTCCGCGCTTACGGCAGTGGCGAAACAGACATTCGCCAGCACGTCAGCTTTGTGGCCGGCGAATGGCCGGCTGAGGCCCAGCCTGCTTCCGATGTGGCTGCCGTCGTTATCGGCGAGGAACTGGCCACAGCCTACGAGCTGTCGGTTGGCGACATCGTACCCGTCAGCGTCTCCAGCAGTGGGGAAGAACCGGAATTCAACCTGCAAATTAGCGGCATCGTGCAGCCTGTTGATGGAACCGATCCATATTGGTTTGGCCCGGCCAGCCCGCTGCGCTCGCAAAGCGACGAGCGCTGGCTGGCCCAATATGCCGTTCTGGTAGACCAGGCCGATTTTTTTGATCTGATTAACAACCTGCTGCCCGAAGGCTCCACCCATGAATATTATTGGCAGGTCACCATCGATCCAGGCAGCCTGACCACGGCGCAGATTCCACTGGTGCGCACTTTGCTGCGACTGCTGCGTGAAGATTTACGGCCGTTATCCCCCTCGGTCACCATCGACACCGGCCTGGATGAGGTGCTGGTCAACTTTGAGAATCAAAGTACGGCCGTGCGCGCCCCGCTCTATTTCCTCACCGCCGAAGTGGTGCTGCTCACCCTCTACTATGTCATCATGGTGGCGGCGCTGGCCGTGCGCCAGGTGGAGCGCGAATTTGCCGTGCTGCAAAGCCGCGGCGCCGCCCCGCGCCAGATTTTCCGCATTCAGGGGGGCGAAGCGCTGTTGATCAGCGGCGTGGCCCTGCTCAGCGGACCGTTTTTGGGCCTGGCGCTGGTGCGCAGCATTACCCTTTTTGGCCCCCTGGCCGACGTGGGTGAATCCGGCTGGGGGTTGAGTCTACCCACCCTTGCCTGGTTGGCGGCCATTGTGGGGGCCGTTGCCTGTATCGTGGGGCTGCTGCTACCCGTCGGCCAATCCGTGCGGCGCACCATCGTCAATTACCAGCAAAGCACCACCCGCGTGACGCACGCCCCGTTTTGGCAGCGCTATTACCTGGACGTGTTTGTCCTGGCGATTGGGCTGGTGCTGCTGTGGCGTCTGCACTATTTTGGGGGCATTGTAGGTGGCGGCACGGCCCGCCCACAGGTGGATTGGCTGCTGCTGCTGTCGCCGTTGGCGCTGCTGGTGGGGTCCGGCACCATTTTGCTGCGCGTGTTCCCCCTGCTGCTCCGCTTTCTGGCGGCCATTGCCCGGCGCGGGCGTGGGCTGGTGGCCAATCTGGCCATGCTGCAAGCGGCGCGCAATCCCACCCACGTGGCCCGATTGGTCTTGCTGCTGACGCTGGCCATCGCCCTGGGCATCCTTTCTACCGGCATCAACGCTACGTTAGACGCCAGCGAGCTGGAGCGCGCCCAATACGCCGCGGGCAGCGATGTTCGTTTGCAGTCGCAGCGCACCCTGCCCCTCTATGAAGTGTCGGCCCTGCCCAACGTGGCGCAGGCCAGCGGCATGTGGCGCAGCCTGGGCTCGCTCACGCTGGGGCGCGAATTTTTGCGTTTTGATGTGCTGGCCATCGACCCTGGCTCTTTTGGGATGATGACCCATTTCCGCGACGATTTTACCAATGAGCCGGTGCCGGCGCTGCTCAACCGGCTGGTATTGGCGGACGTGACAGAGCAGCCGATCGTGCCGCTGCCGGGCCAGCCGGGACAGTTAGGCCTCTGGATCTGGTCAGCGCCGGACCCGGACTGGACCAGCGGCGCCGCACCGCGCGGCGACAGCTATCTGGACCGGTTTGGCCTTGAAGCCAAGCTGATGACAGCGCAGCAGGACACGTTCTTGGTTGAATTGACCTCTGATGAGACGGGCTACCCGGAAGATGGCTGGCGTTATTTTGAGGGGGCGCTGCCCGAGCTGCCACCGGACAGCTATCCGCTGGGGCTGCATTCCATCTGGCTGCGTAACCGCTCTATTATTGTGGGCAATTTTGGCCGGGCTACCGGGGCCCAAATGCGTCTGGCAATGGATTCACTAACAGTTACGGATAAGGTTTCGGGAGAAACGGCCGTAACCTACGAGTTTGAAACGTTGACCGATATCTGGCGCACCACTCACCCTGGATCTGACATCAATTTTGATACACGGGCGGTACGCACCGGACGCGGCAGCCAGGCATTGTTCCTGAACATGGGGCCGCTTGACCTGGCGGGCTTTTTGCTGGCCAATCCGTCGCCGCGCGAAGCGGCGTTGCCTGCTTTGGGCAGCCAGACCTTTCTGGAAAAAGCGCAGGTAGAAGTTGGTGACTTGGTTAACCTGACCATCAATTCCCAGCCACAACGGTTTAAAATTGTGGGGGCGGTCAACTACTTCCCCACGCTGTACGAAGATTTAAATGCGGGCTATATCATCACCAACCGGGCTTTGATGCTCGATGATTTTAATGCCAGCACCAACCAGCCGGTGAACAACAATGAGGTGCTTCTGGCGGTGGATACGGCCGTTTCCCCTCAAACCGTCTCCGCGGCGGCCCTTTCAAACCTGACCGGCATCGAGCAGCCCATTGAGCAGGAGGAAGTGCGTCTGACCATCAAAGCTGACCCGATGGCCCTGGGATTGCGCAGCGTGACGCTGTTTGGCTACCTGCTCACCACGGCGCTCAGCCTGGTGGGGTTTGCCACCCATTTTTATTTAAGCGCCCGGCAAAAAGAAGCGATTTATGGCGTGCTGCGCTCCATCGGCATGTCGCCGGGGCAGCTTTATGGCGTGCTGGTTCTGGAGCAGGTGGTGCTCATTTTGGCGGGCTTGGCCATCGGCACGGCGCTGGGCGTGGCGCTGAACCAGATCACGCTGCCCGGCCTGCCCATCACCTTTGGCGACCGGCCGCCGACGCCACCGTTCATTGCCCGCAACGACTGGGGCGCTGTCGTTCAAATTTACATAACATTGACCATAGCCTTTTTCATCTCGCTCGGCATAGCCACGCTGCTGCTCTGGCGCACCAAGCTGCACCAGGTGCTGCGCGTGGGTGAGGAGTAACCGGTAAACGGTGAACGGTAATCAGTGAACGGTTGGCCGATTACCGATTACGGATAACCGATTGCGGAATACAAACATGATCCGACTCTCAATCCGCCACCTGCTGCGCCATTGGCGCATGAATTTCATTGTCCTGCTGGGGCTGGTGTTGGCGGCTGCCTTTTTGGCCGGGCTGCCGACTTATGCTACGGCAATTGCCGGGCGCAGTCTGCGGCAGCAAATCGACAGCGCGATTGTGCCGGCGCGCAACATTGAGGCAACGGGAACGGGGTTGAATGCGGCCGTTTACGGCCAACTGCAAGACTATTTGGGCGACTTGCTGCTGCGCCGTGTGGAGGTGCAAAGGGTCGAACCCACCTCGATAAGCTCTGCGCTGTACCGGGGTGAAGCGCCTTTGCCCTTTGCCGAATTTTTGCGCTACCAGCCGTGGTCGTTTAGCAATTTGAACCAGGACGTGACGGTGGTCGACGGCCGTTTTCCCACCAACATCCAACCAGAACCCAACAGCTTTGTCACCGAAATTGAAGCTGTGGTCGGTGTCGCCAGCATTGAGAATTTGACCTTTGACCAGAGCGCCGGGGAAACTTTCCAAGTGGAAATGCTGCAAGTGGGTGACCAGCTGCGCAGTGAGGACGGCAGCTTCCGTATCAACATCGTGGGGGTGGTGCAGCCCAATGATCCGGAAAGCGACGTGTGGTGGGGGGAGTTACGGCCGTTTGAATTTGAACGCGCCTCGCTAAACGGACCTAATGCCCCAGAAACCATCACCCTGGCACTGATCATACCCCAGCAAACAATGGAACAGGTTTTTACCGACCGCAGGCAGCGCAGCTGGCGATTGCTCATCGACTCCGCCAAAATCACCGCCGACAACGTGGACCAGGTACAGACCATTCTGAGCAATGCCAGTTCCGAATTGCGGATAGAACTGGAGACGGGGCTGCTGGGCATCATTAATCAATACCAGGCCGCGCTGGCCAATGCCCAGGTAACGCTCTTTTTGCTCACGGTGCAGTCGCTCATTTTTGTGCTGTACACCGTGGCCATGATCAGCTCCTTTTTGCTGGACCAGTCGCGCGGGATGCTGGCCACATTGGTCGGTCGGGGGTTTAACGGCCGTCAGATTACCCAACTATTTGCCATTCAAGGCTTTTTGCTGGCCATTTTGGCCGCGGCGCTGGGACCGCTGACAGCGCGCGGCTTGCTCATCCTTTGGGGCAGCGCCACCAATACCGTCGTGCCTTCAGCCCTGGCGCAAGAATCATGGCTGCTCTCGCTGGTAGCAGCAGGCTTTAGCTGGCTGACGTTGGTGGTGGCTATCTACGGCGGCACGCGGGGCAATATTTTGGATTGGCAAAAGCAGTTGGCCCGGCCACCGTCTCAGGCTGGCTGGCAGAAATATTACATCGATATCTTCCTGCTGGTATTGGGCGGGCTCATTTACTGGCAACTGCGTGATACCGGCACGGTGGTGGCCCGGCTGGCCGAAAACGAGGCGCTGGCCGCCGCCGGCGTCTCTGATCCGCTGCTGTTGCTGGGGCCGTCGCTGCTGCTCATTGCCGTGGCGCTCATCTTTTTGCGCATTTTCCCTTATCTGCTGCGATTGGCTTCCTGGTGGGCCAACCGGGTGCGCGGCCTCATCCTGCCCTTTGGCCTGGCCAAACTGTCGCGCGATCCGGTGGGTCCCAGCCGGGTGGTGCTGCTCATCAGCCTGGCGGCGGGACTGACGCTGTTTGCCAGCCTGTTTGATCATTCGCTTTCGGTGAGGCAGGCGCAAATTGCCCATTACAACACCGGGGCAGACGTGCGCGTGCGGCTGCCGATTGATGCCGGTTCGGCCGAATTTGCAGCGGTGTCAAATTTGCCGGGGGTACAGTCTGCGTCGCCGGTTTATTACAACGGCCGTTCCCGTCTCTCCACCAATTTAGGGCAGCAGGTAGAAATGCTGGCCGTGGACCCGGCCACGCTGCCCCAGGTCAGCCGCTACGCGCCGTTTATCAGCGGCGTCACCCTGGCCGACGTGATGCCCGTCGTGCAAGGAATTGGCACTGATGGGGCAATTCCGGCCGTTTTTTCAGCAGATGCGCCACCGTCCAACAAAGAAATCGGCGACCACATCCAGTATGTGGTGGGCACGCACCGCGTCACGTTTGAAGTGCGCGGCATCATTGGTCATTTCCCGCTGCTGGGAGATCGCTTTTTCATTACCAATCTGGCCGCCGTGGAGCAAGCCTTGAGCTTAACAACGTTGAGCGAGCCGTGGGTGGGACAGCGCCAGGTGTGGCTTGCGGTGCAACCGGGCCAGTCCGAAGCGGTGGTTGATCAGATTGCCAACGGAGCCGGTCCTTTTGGCAGCCAGGTGCTGGCCGACGCTGAATCCACCGAAAAACTTTTGCGCTCTAATCTGGTGGCCCAGGAGACGCTGGGGGCCTTTGAGCTTAACGCCATCACTCTGGCGGCGTTAAGTGTGGCCGTCTTTTTGCTGGTCCACTTCTTCGCTGCCCGCCAACGACTATACGAATTCAGCTTGCTGCGGGCCACCGGCATGGCCACCCGCCAACTGCTGGGGCTGCTGACGCTGGAAGGGGTGATCATGATGGCACTGGGATTGCTGGCGGGCAGCGGCATCGGGGCGGGATTGGCGGTGATTATGCGGCCGTTTTTATCGCGGGTATTGTCTGCGGCCGTTGGCGGCGACGCCATCCAGCAAATTTTGGTGAACTGGACCGAAGTTTTCAGCCTGTACGGTTTGCTCATTGGCTTTTACGGGCTGGCGCTGCTGCTGCTGCTCTTCTTCCTGGTGCGGGCCGGGATTCATCGGGCGCTGCGCATCGGGGAAGAATGATAAGCAGGACGCAGAGAGCAGTGAGAAGCCACAGAGATTCGAGAGAAAAGCTCATAAATCTCAGCGCTCTCACACTTCTCTGCGGTCTCTGCGTCCTAAATCGATGTAACAAACGAGGCATTTATGTCAACTAATTCATTTATTTATTGCGATAATCTAGTCAAAATTTATAAGGTAGCCGATCTGGAAGTGGTCGCTTTGCAGGGACTGGACTTGGCCGTGGAAAAGAGCGAAATGATGGCCCTGGTTGGTGCCTCCGGCTCGGGCAAATCGACCCTGCTCAACGTGATTGGCGGGCTGGATGAGCCCAGCGCGGGCAAGATCAGCGTTAACGGCCAGGATTTGCTGAAGATTTCTGACCGGGAGCGCGTGGCGTACAAGCGTAACGTGGTCGGTTTTGTGTGGCAGCAGCCGGCGCGCAACCTGCTGCCCTACCTGACAGCGCGGGAAAACGTGGAGCTGCCGATGATGCTCGCCGGCGGCAGCGCCCGGCAGCGCAAAGAGCGCGCCCTGGAGCTCCTGAAGATGGTCAATTTGTCTGACCGGGCCGATTTTCGCCCGGACCGGCTTTCTGGCGGGCAGCAGCAGCGGGTGGCGCTGGCCATTGCCCTGGCCAACAATCCGCCGCTTTTACTGGCCGATGAGCCAACCGGCCAGGTAGACACCGCTTCCGCCGACGAAATCTTTGCCGCGCTGCGCCGCATCAACCAGGCGTACGGCACGACGATTGTGATCGTCACCCACGACCAGCGGGTGGCCAACAAGGTAGACCGGGTGGTGGCGATTCGCGACGGCCGTACCAGCTCAGAAATCCGGCGCGAAGTGGACCTGGCCAGCGGCGAACTGCAAGAAGAAGAGTGGGTGATCCTGGACCGGGCCGGCCGCCTGCAAATTCCTCAACCGTACATCGAAAATCTGGAGATGAAAAACCGGGTGAAGGTGCGGCTGGAAGAGGCCCATCTGTCCGTCTGGCCAGAGGTGAACAAGGCGTTGGCCACCGCCCAGGACGGCAGCGAAAACGGCGACGTGTGGCGGCCGCCGCGCCTGGGCCAATCTGAATACGAAGAGGAAACGGTTGTCCGTCATCACCCGTTGGCCCGCCGGAAAACGGCCGTTTCCGTACAGCACCTCACCCGCATCTACAAAGTGGGCGCAGAAGACGTGATTGCGGTGCAAAACGTCAGCCTGAACATCCCCAGCGGCATCATGGCCACGGTGAAAGGGCCGTCTGGCAGCGGCAAGACGACGCTGCTGAACCACATCGCCGGGCTGGACGAGCCAACCGAGGGGGAGATTTTGATTGCGGGACGGCCGTTGGCCCAAATGAGCGAGTCCGAGCGGATCAATTTGCGCCGCAACGAGATTGGCTTTGTCTTTCAGACGTTTGGCCTGCTGCCCTTTTTGAGCGCGCGGGAAAACATCGAAGCGCCGCTGCGTCTGGTGAAGGCCGGCGCCAAAGAGCGCAAGCAGCGCGTGGACGAGGTACTGGAACTGGTGAAGCTGTCGGCCCGGGCCAACCACCGCACGTATGAACTGTCCGGCGGCGAGCAGCAGCGCATTGCATTGGCGCGGGCGCTGGCCAACAAGCCGTCGCTCATCCTGGCCGACGAACCGACCGGCCAGCTGGACACGGCCACGGGCTACGCCATCATCGCCCTGCTGCGCAGCATTGTGGCGCAGACCGGCGTCACCGTGCTCATTGCCAGCCACGATCCCAAGGTGATTGAGGCGGTAGATTTAGTGTACGTGTTGGAAGACGGCCGTTTGGTGGAGACGATTGAGCAAGTGGGGGGCAAGGTGCCCGCATGATTTTGTCATTCTGACCGAAGGGAAGAATCCCTCTGAGGTTGCTCCTTCAAAAGTAATGCCCGCGAAAGACAAAGCTTGTAGGGATGCTTCGTTTCACTACTCAGAAACAAGGCATTTGCTTCTGTATTCTCAGAGCAGTCGCACCGCGCTGTGGCCTCTCTCAGCATGACAAATGGCAGGCGAGCTACCATTTTTGGAGACGCTGGGGGCAAGCCCCCAGACCCCCAGAAGAACAGAAAAGAAGGAATCAGAAACCAGAAATGGAGAGATGTTCGGCAACCCCGAAACCAACGCGGTAGTTCCAGTAGCCTGGAATGATGAAGTTCCGGTACGCGGCGCGGCAGTACCACAGAATGAAGAAGAACGCGCCGCCGCGCAAGCAGCGAGTTTTTTCTTTTTCATCGTACCAACTGTTTGTCCATTCCCAAACATTGCCGCTCATATCCACACAACCATAAGGGCTGTCGCCAAAGGGAGAATAATAGCCAACTGGGGTTGTTGTGCCAATGCCTGCTTCCCTCGTGTTGCAATACGGTTTCCATTCATTGCCCCAGGGGTATTCACGGCCGTCTTGCCCCCGCGCAGGCGGGAATCCATTGGTCTTGGCATATTGACACCTCTGGATGCCTGCCTGCGCAGGCATGACAGTTGAGGGTTCTGGGGGAAGCAGAAGTCGATTTCTGTACAATACCTTGACAATATGGCGAAAAACCTGTACAATGCCACCATGAATACACAAAAATCCTCCTTCAAAACTGTACAAATCGTGAACATCGTGGCGTTTGCTGCGGTGTTTGCCATGAACGTGTTATCCAACTTGCTGCCTTTGAACGGCCGTACCGCCGGTGAAATCTCGGATGCCCTGCCTTCCTTCTTCACGCCCGCCGGATACACCTTTTCCATCTGGAGTCTGATCTATCTGGCCCTGCTGGGCTTCATCATTTACCAGGCTTTGCCGGCGCAGCGAAACAACCCGCTGGTTGGCAAGATTGGCTACGCCTTTGCCGCCAGCAGCGTGGCCAACATCGCCTGGCTGTTTTCCTGGCATTACGGCTTTTACGCGCTGTCGGTGTTTATTATGCTCAGCCTGCTGGTGACGCTCATCGTCATTTACCGTCGCCTGGCAATTGGCAAGCCGGACCCGTCGCTGACTCTAGCAGACAAGGCGCTGATGCAGTTCCCGTTTAGCATTTACCTGGGCTGGATTACCGTCGCCACCATTGCCAACGTCGCCAGCGTGGCCAACTATTTGGGCTGGAACGGCTTCGGCATTGCTGAACCAACCTGGTCAGCAATCATGATGATGGTGGCTGTGGTTGTTGCCGGCCTGCTCTTGTTCAACCGTCGCAATTTATCTTATGCTGGCGTGCTCATTTGGGCCTTGTTTGGCATTCGCGCAGCGCAGGCTGACGTGGCGATTGTGGCCAATACGGCCGTTATCGCCGCCGCCCTCATTCTTGTCCTGGCCCTGGTCGGCTATTGGCGCACCCGCGAAGTAACACCGAAAACGACGGCACGCACCAAGCCCGCCTAAAGGAAGTTTGACCATGCAGCTACCAACTGTTCAGGGGTCTAATCTGGCCCAACAATCGCTCACTTTCCCCGACGACTTTGCCGGGGAGCTAAACCTGGTTTTTGTCGCCTTCCAGCAGTGGCAACAACGAGACGTGGACACCTGGGTCCCGCTGGCCGAGGCCTTGCGGCAGCGTACGCCGGATGTTGAGTATTACGAATTCCCTACCCTTCAGCGAATGAACTTTCTGGCGCGCACTTTCATCAACGAGGGGATGCGGGCGGGGATTCCCAACGACGCTACCCGCCGCCGCACGATTACGCTGTATATGGACAAACGGCCGTTCAAGCAAGCCCTCAACATCACCACAGAAGATCAAATTTGGGTCTTTCTGTTTGACCGGCAGGGAACTGTGTTGTGGCACACCAGCGGCCCGTTCACCCCGGAAAAGGGGGAAGCGCTGGAAACGGCCGTCTCCCAGGAAAAACTCCTCCCTACCTAGCATCACTGCTTCTTAAAAAGCTGATTCATGCAGCTCCGGTAAATAGCTATGCGCCAGGGCAGCTACCGTTGACGGTGGCGTTAGCACTGCCGTTTGCACACCTCTGGGTCGGGATTGGGGGGAGCCATACCCGGCCGGCGACCAGGGCAGCAGGGCATCTTCCCACACCAGATACGGCCGTTCCTCCTGCAAAATAAATGTGCCGTTGGGAAGGGTGTCGAGAGCGACCAAGAAGGTTCGCTTCTTTCTATCCTTAATGTAGTAGGCATCCGTCAATCGTTCTGCGTGTAGCACACCATCCAATTCACGCACACTCACCGAATCATCAAAACCAAGCTGTGGATTGCCGGCCAGCCAGGCATCCTTAAACGCGCGTGCACCTGCCCGGCGGCATTCAAAGCAGGGGCGGTGCCCGGCGGCCAATGCCGTCGCCTCGTCCAAAAAGAACAGCTCGGTATATTTGCCTGGCTGCATTAGCTTACGCCGGCGCCCTTTGAAGCTGAGCCGGCAAATGATCCAGGCTTTGTGAGCAAAGGGTTTCACAATTTCTTGCTGCGCATTGTGCAAAATGCCGCGATTACCCATGAAGGTACCGCGGGCGCTGGTAGCTATGATTTGTCCATCTGGCGTAACTCGGTTTTGTTTGGGCATCAATTTCCTTTGTTTAAACTGCCTGATCTCCAGGGAAGCTGGCTTTTTTTGCAGGAAATCACGACCGCTTCCTCGTTCAATATGATACGCGGGTCCAGTTTATTACAAAACGTGCTTGTAGCGTAATTTTGTTTTGAGGGAGAAGATAATGACAGAAGTAAGCCGTGAAAAACAAAATGAAGAGCAAATAGAAGTTCAGGAAAACCTTCTCATGTGGATTATCCGGTATGTGTTGATACCCATTGTCCTTGCGAGTATCGCCGGTTTTTTTGCGCTGGAAGTTGTTGACAGGACGGCTCAATATGAGCCAAATGATGATCCCTTCGCCGGGGTTTTTGCCACCCTGACGGCCGCAGCCGCCACTGTACAACCTACACCCAGCCTGGTGCCAACGGCAACGGCCGTTCCCACCCAGACAGAAGAATCAGATTCAGGTGAAACCAGCAGCGCCAAACAACCCATTACGCCTGATCCGCCTCTGGTGGAATCGCCGCCGGTGTGCCCGCAAGTGCCATATGGCTGGCATTTGTACACGGTGCAGCCAGGTAACACGCTCTTTTCACTGGCCCGCGAAACCGGCAGCACCGTGGAAACCATTCGGCAAGTCAACTGCCTGTACGGCGAGCTGCTGGCCTACAGCCAAATCTGGCTGCCGGATCTGTTTATCGGCAGGCCTGACCCAACTGTGGAAACGACGCCCGTTGTGGAGCCGATCGAGACCATAACTGTAACGGTGACAGTCACAGAACCAACACCTTTACCAGACATTGTCAACGGTTCGCCTGATTGGCCCACTTTTGCTGTGGCCAATATCGGTTCTGCCAATACCGGTCCTTTTGGCATCCAGATCCAGTTCACGGCAAGCTCAGGAGCAGGAATTGAGCAGACAGTAGCCGACCTGGCGCCAGGCGTCGTCCAGTCTTTTTCCTTGACCACTCAGCAATTAAGCAGTTGTATCCAATTGGAATGTGAGATTTGTATTACGGTAGATGCTTACAATGTAGTACCTGAGGAAAATGAGGCCAACAATCGGTATTGTGAAACGCTCGAAGGTCGAGGATAGGCAGTTAAGTAAGAACGGCCGTCTGCTCAGACGGCCGTTCTTCACAAATTTACTCTTGTAAACCAACCGCATTAATGTATTCCAAAGATTGGTGCCGGAAGTAGGTGTTGTACAGCTCGGCATAGTGGCCGCTGTCGGCCATGAGGCTGTCATGCGTGCCTTCTTCGATGATACGGCCGTTCGCCATTACAATGATCCGGTCCGCATTTTTTACCGTACTCAGCCGGTGAGCAATAACAATGGCGGTCCGTTCGCTCATCACCACGTCCAGCCCCTCCTGAATTTGCGTCTCGGTGAAGGGATCTACGCTGGCCGTCGCCTCATCCAAAATGAAGATAGCCGGATTTTTGAGCAGTACCCGGGCCATGGCCACCAACTGGCGCTGCCCCATGGAAAGATTGCTGCCCCGTTCGCCCACATCGGTATCCAGCCCAGACGCCAGCCCGTGCAGCCATTCCCCCTGGCTAATCCGGTTAGCAGCCTTAAGTACCTGTTCATCGTCGGCATCGGGACGGCCGTAGCGAATATTGTCGCGAATAGTGCCGGAAAAGAGGAAGGGCTCCTGGGGCACCAGCCCAATTTGCTGCCGGTAGCTGCCCAATTCAAGCGTGCGAATATCGTGACCGTCTACCAGGATACGGCCGTCCTGAAACTCATAAAAGCGGTTGATCAGCTTGGCAATTGAGCTTTTGCCCGCGCCCGTGTGCCCTACCAGGGCCACCGTTTCGCCGGGGGCAATCGTTAAGGAAAAATCGGGCAGCACCGTTTCTTTATCGGTATAGCTGAAGCGCACGTTTTCAAAGCGAATCTCACCCTGTAAAGCACCGTCCAACCGGCGGGCAGCGGTCTGTTCCACTTTTGGCTCCAAATCAATCAGGGCAAACACACGTTCGGAGGCGGACAGGCCATCCTGGAACTGGCTCCAGAAAGAGGCAATGCTGGTCATGGGGAACCAGTAAAAGCCGACGGCCTGCATGTACAAATACCAATCTCCAGGTGACAAACCGGCCAGCCCGCCCAGGAACGAATCCGGCAGCGTGGCCAATCCGCCGGTGTAAACGAGAACGGCCGTACCCACCCCAGAAGCCATCACCATAATCGGGAAGATCGACATAAGCACCAGCCCGCGCCGCAGCCCCACACTGTATCCTTGCTTGTTGTTGGCATGGAACGTTTCGTAGATGGCTCCCTCCTGCCGGAATCCTTTGGCCACAATGATGCCACTCACCGATTCCTGAATCTGGGCGTTGATTTTGGCCGTCACCCGGCGCGCATCCTGGGTTACCCGGCGGGCAATGCTGCGGAAGCCCAGGGCAATGGCCACCGCCAGCGGCGTCATGCCAATGAGAATCAGCGTCAGCCAGACGTTGATGCTAAACAGCCAACCCGTCAGGATGAGCACCAGCAGCACCTGGCTGAGCAAGTTGAGCGACAAATCAACCACCGCGGCAAAATCTTGCGTGTCCGATGTGACCCGGCTCACCACCTTGCCTGAGGGATGCTCATCGTAAAAGGAGAGGTCGTGGTTGATGGTGGCGGCAAACACGTCGTCGCGCAGCTGCAACACTACATTGCCTACAATTCGTGCCGAAAAGTATTGGCGAATGAAGTTAAACACCCAGGCCGACGCCCCCATCAGCGAGACGCCGCCGGCCAGCAGCAGCATTGTGCGCGTGGCGGGATCGGCAGCAATCAGATCAATTGCCCGGGCAATGATAATCGGTCCGGCCGTGCCGGCAACCGAGTTCAAGGTAATCATCACCGCCACCAGGACCATCTGCCGCGAATACGGCCGAAAATAGCCCACGATCCGCGCCAACAGCTCCCGATCCGAGTAGCTCCGGTCATAATCTTCAGTGTCTAAACCATCTAGAATAAAACCCATAACAAACCTCTGTGCCCTCTGTGGCTAATCAATCATAGCGGGCGAAGATGCGCTGGTAGGCCGGGCTGCGGGCCAGCAGTTCTTCGTGGGTGCCCTGGTCTGTGAGACGGCCGTTGCTCAACACCAAAATCTGGTCAGCCCAGCGGATTTGCGACAGGCGATGGGTGATGAGGAACGTGGTGCGCTGGCGGCTGATGCGGCGCATCGCCTGCTGAATCTGGTCTTCCGTGGCGCTGTCGATGGCGCTGGTACTGTCATCCAAAATGAGGATGCGCGGATTGGTGAGGAAGGCGCGGGCAATGGCAATGCGCTGGCGCTGCCCGCCAGACAGCGTCACGCCCCGTTCGCCCACTTCGGTGTCATACCCTTCGTTGAAGCTCAAGATAAAGTCGTGGGCCTGGGCCTCTTTGGCCGCCTGCTCAATATCGGTTTGGGTAGCTTCCGGCACGCCAAAGGCAATGTTTTCGGCCAGCGTGCGCGAAAAAAGAAAGACGTCTTGCTCGATGGTGGAAATTTGCGAACGCAGCGATTCCAGGCTCCATTCACGCACGTCACGGCCGTCGATGAGGATACGGCCGTGCCCCGCATCAAAAATTCGGTTAATCAAACGCGTCAATGTCGTTTTGCCTGAACCGGTTTGCCCCACAATCGCCACCGTCTGCCCCGGCTCCACCGCAAAGCTTATACTGTCTAGAACCGGCTCCCCATTGTAGCCAAATCGGACATCTTCAAACTGGACGCGCCCTTGAATGGTTGCCTGATACCCTGCCTCATTTTCATCTAGATCGGTCTCATCATTGATCAGTTCCAAAATACGGCGGGCGCTGGCCACCCCCAACTGCACCAGGTTAAATGAGAAAATAGAGATGAAGGTGGGAAAACGCAAAATACCAAACAGCCCCATGAACGTCACCACTTCTCCCAACGTGAGCGTCCCGGCTCGCCACAGCCACATTGCGTGGAAAAAGCCACCGCCCAGGCAAACGCTATACACCAGCAGCGGCAAATAGCGGGCCTGAATAACCCCCTGCTGCACAAAATAATCGCGATAACGACCGGCGTTGGTGACAAAATTTTGAATCTCCTGCCGCTCCTGCGCGTTTCCCTTGACAACTTCAATACCGCCTATGGACTCGGCCAATCCGGCATTCATCTTACCGAACTGCTCACGCATGGACAGGCTGACAGGATTAAGCTGCCGGGCATAATCCCACACCGTAATCGTAAACAGCACTAAGAAGATAGCAGGCACCAGCAACAGCTCAAGCCGCAGCGTGGCCATGAGGGCAATGGGGGCCACAATCCCCATGAAGCCATCCACCAGCAGCATGATGCCTGGACTAAACATAATGTTTAGCGCCCGTACATCATTAGTGGCCCGCGCCATGATGTCGCCGATGCGCTGCCGCCCGTGGAACGTTTGGCTTTTGCCCAACAGGCTTACGTACAGTTCATCGCGGGTATTGCGTTCAATAAGCTGGGCAATAAATTCATTGGCGTAATTGCGCATGATGCCCAGACCACTCTGCGCCGCCACCGTACCAAAAACGGCCAATGACAAAGCGGCGAGTGCGGCCGTTTCCCAATTAGGCATATTAATCAGGTCAAAAGAACGGCCGATAAAAACCTGAACGTAACTGGCTGCCAGATTATTGACAACAGCCGCAGCCACAACCAGCAGCGGCAGCCAGGGATAGCGCAGGACGTGCGACACAATCCAGCGAACCGGTCCGCTTCGATTGTAGTCGTACTCATTTTCAACACGAAACTCTTTTTTACTCAAGGCAACCTCTTTTGGTATGCTTGCCAGGGGCAAATTCATGCACAAATGCGCCCATTATAGCAACATTAGAACAATTGTGCGCACGCAACATGCCAATTTAGCGTCAACACCAAGGCACGCAAATCCTTTTGGGTAAACAAACAGGACAAAAATCATTCATTTTTAGTACTATCGTCGTTTTACCTCTAGAGAATCATTTGTTATTATCCATCCAACTAGCAGACTGGAGCCTGATGTGGGAGCCTTTTTGGAGCCGCCACATTTCAATCTCCTCATCCTTGCAACTAACCCTGAGCAGCTACATTTTTACACGGCCGCAACGTGGTCGCAGAATTTCTACCGTATTGTCATCATCTAAACATCGTGCCCATGTAGTTAACTTTTGTTTGGAGGATGTCTTATGCAGACACAACCCGATAGGGAAAAACGGCCGTATGGTCCATCAACCCTCATTCCTTTTACCACTGAAACGCCCGCCCTGGCGCGTTTACAGGGGCTGCTCCCCCAGATAGGGAAAGGAGGCGGACGCATTAGCGCGTCTGTCTATGATACCGCTCAGGTACTGCGCGCCTATCCGCCCTCTGGCGGCGTCACGCCCGGTCTGGAATGGCTCAAACGGCAGCAGCAAGCTGACGGCGGATGGGGCAGTCCGGCCGCACCTTTATACCGCCGCATATCCACCATTGCCGCCGTGCTGGCGCTGCACCAATATGCCGACATCATCGACGCCACCGAAAATATTGAGGCTGGGCTGGACCATCTTCACGTACAGCGAGAACTGTGGGCGCACACCGTGCCAGACAGCCTGCCCGTGGGCGCAGAACTTATTTATCCTTATCTCGTAGATGAAGCTGCCCGACTCAATTTACCCATCTCGCGGCAGGGCAACACAGCGCTGCTCAGCCAGGGGCGCAAAAAGCTGGAATACATTGCCCACATAAAGCCGGGGGCCGGGTCGCCGCCGATGCACTCCTGGGAGGCGTGGGGCTGCGAGCCAGTGCCGGCTTATTTAGATGGTGCCGGCAGCATTGGCCATAGTCCGGCAGCAACGGCCGTCTGGCTGTCGCGCCTACCAAAAGACCAAAACACCGAACCGCTGCGACGGCAGGCGGAAATGTATCTCAGTCGGGCTGCCGGCGTTACCGGATTTAACATTCCCGGCGTTGTGCCCGGCATCTGGCCCATGGACCGTTTTGAACTGGCCTTTAGCCTTTATCCTTTGCTGGTGGCAGACTTGCTCGATGAGGAAGCACTGCAAGCAGCCCTACAACCGCAGCTGGATATGCTGGGCTTTGCCCTGACTAACCAGGGCATTGGCTTGAGCAAACATTTTTACCAGGATGGCGATGATACGGCCGCAGCCCTGGCCATTCTGCATACAACCGGGTACGTCGTTGATCCCGCTATCTTAAACCGTTTTCGGGGAGATGGCGTCTATTATGCGTTTGCCGGGGAAATTCAGCTTTCTATCTCGTTGACGGCGCGGGCCGTTCATGCCCTGCGGCTGTTTGGCCTGCAGGACGAAAAGGCCGTGCAATATTTGTTGGACATGCAGGGAGAAAACGGCCGTTGGCACGACGACAAATGGCACATCTCCTGGCTGTACAACACGCTGCATGTGGTCCTGGCACTGGCGGCAGAACCTTTGGGGTATACGGCCGTCATGCAAGCCCAGGACGATCTCATTCAAAGCCAGCACAGTAATGGCGGCTGGGGCGTGACCCCAGAAGCCACACCGTCGGAAACGGCGTTTGGCTTGCTGACGCTTTACACGCTGCATAAAGAGCAACTGCTGACCGAATCTGGCCGTCACGCCTTTAAGCGAGGCCAGGCATTCCTGCAAAGCTGGATCGACCAGCCCACGCTGGACCGCACCTCGCTCTGGATTGAAAAAGAGCTGTACGCGCCGCCCCGCATCGAAAAGATGTTTGAGCTAAGCGCCATGCTCGTCTCCATTGATTGATCCACTGGCAAAAAATAACCGTTAATCCTATTGGCGATTCCCACCAGCTGAGATACCATCAACCCAATCTTTGACCTCTGTCGGCCAGATAGAGGTCTTATTTTTTGGGAATTTGGCATGAAACAACCTCGCCTGGTGGCGCTGCAACATCGTGATTTTCGTCTACTGTGGTCTGGTCGTTTGCTTTCAACGATGGGCTCGCAGATGCAGCAGATTGCCATTAGCTGGCACGTGTTTGAACTGCTGCGCGGGCAAACGGTTGCTGTGGAATTTTTCGGCCGACCGCTGGAGCTTAACGCCAGCGCCATCGGCCTGGGCTCGCTGGGGCTGGCGCGGGTCATTCCCATCATCATTTTTGCTCTGCTGGGCGGCATGTTGGCCGATTCGCGGGACCGGCGCACGCTGCTGATTTGGGTGCAAACGGCCGCTGCCATTTTCTCGGTCACGTTAGCCATTCTCACCTTCACCGACCGCATCACCGTGCCCATCATTTACCTGCTCAGCGCCGCCCTGGCCGCGGCTTCTGCTTTCGACGAACCGGCCAGGCAGTCGATTGTGCCCAATCTGGTGCCGCGGGAACATCTGGCCAACGCCGTGACGCTCAACACCGTGCTGTGGCAAATTGCCACCATCGTTGGCCCTGGCGTGGCGGGCCTGCTGGTGGGGCAGTTTGATGTGGGAGTGGTGTACGCCATCGATGCGCTCTCGTTTGGGGCAGTGATTGTGTCGCTGCTGCTGATGGAGTATCGGGGACAGGCGGCAGTTTCCGTAAGTCAAGGTCTGGGCTGGGCGGCATTAGTGGAGGGCGTTCGCTTCACGCTCAAAACGCGGCTCATTCGCAGCACAATGCTGCTGGACTTTTTCGCCACCTTCTTCGCCTCGGCACGCACCATGCTGCCAATCGTGGCCACCGACGTGTTGAAGCTGGGCGTGGAAGGGTACGGCTTTTTGGCCACCGCCCAGCCGGTCGGCGCGCTTATTGCCGGGGCGATTGTGGCCCTGCGGCGCGACATTCGCCGGCAAGGGGTGGTGCTGCTGGTGAGCGTGGGCGTGTATGGCGTAGCGACGGCGCTGTTTGGCCTTTCCACCAACTTTGCTCTCTCGTACGTCTTGTTTGGCCTGACCGGCGCTGGAGACACGGTCTCAACGGTTATTCGCGGCACCTTGCGCCAATTGCTGACGCCGGACCATTTACGCGGCCGTATGACCAGCGTCAACATGGTCTTTTTCATGGGCGGTCCGCAGCTGGGCGAGCTGGAGGCGGGGTTGGTGGCCTCGGTATTTGGCGCGCCGTTTGCCATTGTCACCGGCGGGCTGGCCACCGTGCTGCTCACGGCGCTCATCGCCTGGCGCTACCCGCGCCTGCGCCGCTACACCAGCGACATGGCCGACGAGGCGATCAAAGCGGCTGCGACGTAAAATGTTACAGACAAACCCAGGTGACACTCACTTTGTGAAGTAACTGTCACCTTTGCACGGAGCAATTATGGCTATCATCATTTTTGGAACCCGAAGGCGCGTAATGCCAGACAGCAGCGCCGGCAAACATACCACCACCTGCCGTTACTGCGGCGATGTGGTAACCATGGAACCGGTGCGCAACAAGCGCTACTTCACGCTTTTTTTTATCCCGATTTTTCCATTGGAAAAGGGAGAAGCCGCCTGGCGCTGTCCCAACTGCAAAAAGCTGTTTCTGCGCCGGGAGTGAAAGGACGCAGAGCACGCAGAGAGAACTGAGACCACTGAGATTTCTCAGAGAATCTCACTGATCTCAATTTATCTCACTGTTCTCTGCGTCCATTAAAGGTGAATGCCTTGACAGGCCTGGAGCATTTGGCGGATGGGATTGTAGTGGGTGTCTACGGCCGTTTCAAAGCGCACCATATGTCCCACACCTAAAACTTCCTGTCCGGCTGGATTCAAATGCATTTGCGTCAGCGCCTGCCGGATCGATTGGCGCAGCGGGGCGGGCACACTTTTGTGGATCACCCAGGGGGGAATCGGGCTGGGACCGAGTACCTCAATAATGCGAATTTGGTCTGCCAGGTTTGGGTCATCGCGTAGGGCTGCATCCATCACCGTGCTGTCTAGGGCTGCACTGTCAGCTTCTTGTGCTAAAACCATCCGCAAAGAAAGCAAATGCCCTCCGGACGGCACGATCCGATCAAAAAAGTGTCCATTTGTCCCCAACTGTGCCAATTTGTAGCGTACGATGTGGTAGCCAGATTGGGAGCCAACTTCATTGTAGGCCCATGTGGCTCCGCGCAACTCTTCAAACTTGGTAATTGGACTGTCCTGCCGCACAACTACATCTGAAAAATAAACGGGTCGATTATCGTACCGTTCACCGGCGAACACCGGCAGCGCCAGCAGTTCCACCGGCGGCTCGGGTTTGGCCACTGTTTGCACGTAAGGATAGCCGCACATCCAGCCAATTTGAATTTTCCCGGCCAAAACGTACTGCAAACATTCATCCCAGGGCGGTTCAATGACAAATCGGGTCTCTAACTCAAGCTGCTGGGAAAGGTAACTGGCGATGGCTTCGGTGACGGCGTGGGTATTGGCCGCCTGGCAGGTGGTAAGTTGTATTATCATGGTGTTTGGTTGAGGTAGTTTTGAATGATTTTGGCGACGTGAGACGGCCGTTCCAAAGTCAACATATGGCCACAATCGGGCACTTCCACAAAAGTGGCGTTAGGCTGCAACTCCTGCCACAATTCCCACGCCTGGGGAAACAACGTATCCGAATGTTCGGCGCGGATAGCCAGCGTGGGCTGGGTCAGTTGTTCGATTGCCTGCCAGACGTGAAATGGCGGCATCGAATAAAATCGGGCTTCCCATTCACGGGGAAAAACCAGCTCAACCGACCCATTGTCCGCTTTGCGCGTGGCTGAATTGACATAATCCCATAAGGCTTCATCGGAAAAACGGCGAAAAACCGATTTGCGCCGAAAACGTTCAAAGGCTGCTTCACGGCTGGCCCAGCGGGTGCGCCGCTTGAGGGCGCCATCTACCATTTGGCCGAACGCCGGGGCTTCAGGATTTTCGGCGATTTTTTGCAAAATAGCCGGGGGCAGCATGACCGGCTCAATCAAAATTAATTGCGAAAAGAGGTCCGGGCGGGAAACGGCCGCATACAACGTCGCCACCGCCCCCAGCGAATGCCCCACGCCAATCACCTGCTGCCAGCCCATCTGGTCAAAAAAGCGAATCAAATCATCGGCAATGATGCGCCAGCCGGTCATCTCTTCCGGCCGCGAACCGGGCCACAGCGGCCGGTGCTTAATGGCGTAAACATGGTAGTCTGCCGTAAGCGGCTGCAAAAACTGGCGAAACCCGGCCGGTGGGTAGGCATTGGGATGAGCGAAGTGGAGAATACGGCCGTTGCCGCCAAAATCAATAAAGGGAATAGAGGA
>CALBTC010000161.1 GCA_937967805.1 uncultured Anaerolineaceae bacterium | reverse complement strand
ACGCGCAGCACGTAGGTATCCTGCTGGCCACCGGGGGTAGCCAATTTGGCTACCCCTATACCCTCTTCCATGATTTCATGCCGCTCCATACGACGACGTTGAGCCTGCGTATCCAGGCCGAGACTGCTGCACATTTGCGGAATGCTCACGTACACATCACCGTTAGCGGCGCGTACGGCCGTTAGTTCATCATCATATAAAAGTACCTGTTTCTGCTCAATCGGTTGTAAAACTTGATCAGCCATATTTGCCCTCACCAAATGCTTCCAATTTGTACTGCCTAAAAAGGTTTATTCGAGTGTTCAGTCTGTATTCTGCATACAGGGTTATGTCAACAAAGCACAAAGGGGTATGCAAATTGGCTACCCCTTGAACCGGGAAATGCCAAATTGGCACTTCCCCTGTATATTATGTTGACTGTTAGCATTTTGGCAAGGCAAAGAAGAACACAGAGGGCAACGAGTTTCAGCTGTTAGCCAACGGCAGTTCGATAATGAAGGCGGCCCCCTGTCCCGGTGCGCTTTCGGCCCAGATACGGCCGTTATGCGCCACCACAATCGACTTCGCAATGGCCAGTCCCAACCCGGAGCCGCCCTCATGCCGCTGGCGCGACCTGTCGCCCCGGTAGAAGCGGTCGAAGACATGGGCCAGTTCAGTGGCGTCCAGGCCGGGGCCGCTGTCTTGCACTGTAAGCTGGACGGCCGCATGGTTTTGCCGGGCGCTGAGCTGGATACGGCCGTTTTCCGGCGCGTAGCGCAGCGCATTGGCCACCAAATTATCCAACACCTGGGCCATCCGGTCCGGGTCTACCTTCACTTCCGGCAGGTCCGGCGGCGCATTCAGCGCCAGTTCGATTTGTTTTTGCTGCGCGGCGGGCGAATGGGCCACCACGGCACGCTCCAGCAAACTTTGCGGCAGCACCGGCCGCATCGTTAACGGCAGCTCCCCTGCTTCTGCCAGTGACAGCAGGCGCAAATCTTCCACCAGCCGGTTGAGGCGGCGCGCCTCATCGTGGATGACATCAAATGTTTCCGGCGTGGGCGGCAGCACGCCGTCGCTGAGCGCCTCGGCGTGGCCCAAAATGAGGCTGAGCGGCGTGCGCAAATCGTGGGCGATGTCGGCCGTCATCTGCCGCCGCAGGTCGCGGGATTTAGCCAGATCGGCGCTCATCTGGTTAAACGAATTTGCCAACCGGCCCAGCTCATCGTCACTGCGCACGGGTACCTGCTGTGCCAGGTCGCCTTGGGCCACAGCCTGGGTTGCCTGGGTGATTTCCTGCAGCGGCTTGGTGAGGCTGCGGGCCAGCACCACGCCAATGATGAGGGAAACGGCCGTTGCCCCCACAGCTGCCAAAAAAATGGCCCGATTCACCCGTCCAGTAAAATCGTTGCGCGGCGGCGGCATCATCATGCCTCTCCCCCGGCTCTCGGCAAAAATAATCTGGCCAACCGCCTGCCCATCCACCTCAATGGGAATGCCGCGATTGAGCCAGCCGCGTGGCACGTGATGGCCCATCGTCTGGCCCAGCCCGCCCAGCACCACCTGCCCTTGCCTATCGACGACGGCAAACGGCCGTAGCTGCTCATTATTTGGCCCAACACCGCCAATACCAATCCGGTTGATGTTGTCCCAACTGCCGTTGGCTTCGTAATAGTTGGCCAGTTGATTGATCAGCACGCTGTCCGATTGGGCATCGGCAAAATTGCTGAACTCGCTGGCCGAAATGCGGCTGGCAAAAAAGGCCACCAACGCAATCCCTATCAGACTCACCAGCAAAAAAACCAGGCTCAATTTAACAACCAGGGAACGCATCAATCCATTACTCCGGGGCGAAGCGGTAGCCGACGCCGTAAACCGTTTCCACGTAGCGCGGCCGGCGCGGATTGGGTTCGATTTTGGCCCGCAAATTTTTGATGTGAACATCCACCGTGCGCTCTGAGCCTTCAAAGGTGGTGCCTTGCAGCCGGTCCAGCAAATCTAGCCGGGAAAAGGCGCGGCCCGGTGAACCCATCAAAACAGACAGCAAATCAAATTCAGAACGTGTTAAATCAACCCGCTCGCCGTTGACCTCGACCAAAAAGCGCTCTAAATCCAGAGTGACATCGGCAGCGTGCAGGCGCGGGCTGGCGGGTACTTCCTGGCTGCCCCGGCGCAGAACGGCACGCACCCGCGCCAGCAGTTCACGCGGACTAAACGGCTTGGTGACGTAATCGTCGGCGCCCAGCTCCAGGCCGATCACTTTGTCATCTTCCTCTATCCGGGCGGTAAGCAAGATGATGGGCGTGGACCGCTCCTGGCGATGGACGCGCAAAAATTCGTGGCCGTCCATTTCGGGCATCATGATGTCTAGCAAAATGAGGTCTGGTTTTTCCTGGCGGGCGACGAAGAGGGCTTCACGGCCGTTTCTCGCCGTCACCACCCGAAAACCACCCTGCTCCAGATACGCCTTCACCAGACTCACCAGCCGGGCCTCGTCATCCGCCACCAACACAGTCTTACTCATAAAAACTTCCCTTAGAAACAATCCTCAGATTTCACAGATTACGCAGATTGGCTGCTAAAAATCTGTGAAATCTGCGTAATCTGCGGATTTTTCACGCATCAACGCGTGCATCTCGTTTAGCCTCCAGGGTCAGCTGCCGCTGCTTTTCGCGGGCGCGTTTGATTTGCTCGGTGGTCAGATCGTCGGCACAGACAGGACAGGAGACGCCAAATTCGTACTTGGGGGAAGTGCGGTGGTGGGGCTGCACGGCCGTTTTGCAAATCGGGCACAATTCAATGGGATCAGGTTGCAAATGATGATCTACCGTGACGCGCTCGTCAAAGACGAAGCAGTTGCCCTGCCACAAG
>CALBTC010000160.1 GCA_937967805.1 uncultured Anaerolineaceae bacterium | reverse complement strand
GCAGGCGGCGGGTCATGTTGTCGTCGAGTTCAATTTGGCTGCCGGCGCTTGCCTGTGCTTTTTGTTGGGAAACGGCCGTCATCATTCTGCTCAACTCTTTCTTCATCGGTTCGGTGATGGACGGCCGTTCTGCCAGCAAGTTCTCTGATTCTAACGGATCATGGGCCAAATCAAAAAGTTCGTCCAGCTTTTCGTCCACCTGGATCAGCTTGTGGGGCACAGCTTCGGCTTCATGGAGAGCCTTTTCTTGCACCACGGCGCGCCGTACCGCCAGGCAGCGATACGATTCCAGCAGTTCCGGCTGGCGCTTTTCAATGGCACGCACAAAGGTAAGCGGCGGGTACACCTCACTGTAGGCTACCCCTTGCTCCGGGTCGCGCCCCGTGACGGTGTGGGCCAGCGTCAGGCCGTGGACCTGTGCCGGGTCCAACGGTGCGCCCTGCGGCAGGCGTCCGGCGGCGTCCAGCATAGTGTGGAAGACGCGGCGCGTGCTCACCGGCGTTTGAATACGGGCCGGTTGCTTGAAGCGCCGCGGCCACTGCATCATCAAGGGCACATGCAGCAGTTCCTGGTAAGCGACAAAGGCATGACCCACACAGCCGTGCTCGCCCAGCCCATCGCCATGATCGGCCACGATGATGGTGAGCGTGTTTTCGGCATTGGCTCGCTGTTGCAGCAGTTTAAACAGTTGGCCCAAATACGCATCCTGGTAAGCCACCTCAGCGTCGTACAAATCGCTGAGCACCTGGGCTTCCAAGTCGCCCAGCGGTTCGGCCAGGGGGGCGGCCCAGCGGTACGAATCCCGATTCCAGCGGCGCATGATGGTGCGTGCCTCTTTGCTGCTGCGCAGGTAAGGCGCGGCCTTGTCAATAAATTCGGCCGGCGGCGTAAAGGGCAGATGGGTTTCCATCAGGTTGAGGAAGAGGAACAACGGCCGTTTCACCCCCTTCTCCTCACGCACCTGCAAATAATGGGTTAAATCGCGCACCGACCGCTCATTTTGCCCTTTAAAGTTGGCCACGCGGGACCAGATCGGCGTAAACCAGGGATTGAGCGATAACCGAAAGGCCAGGTCAGATTGGCCAAAAAAGTTCTGGATGGGGTAAGAAATGCGCCGCAAAAATTGGGTATAAATTTCCAGCAGGCGGCGCAAAGGCCGGGGCAGCGTGGTGGAATCGCTGGGCATGCTGGGGATGGCGCCGCCGTAGTTGTAAAACGTCTGGAAACCGCGCTTGAAGCCATTATTGAGAATGCCTACCAGGGGATTGTTGCAAAAGGCAACGGTCTGGTAGCCGGAATCGCGCAATAGCTCGGCCAGATGCGGCCGTTCCGCCGAGAGACTTTGCGAAGATTGGGTCACCTGATGCGCCGTCGGATACAGGCCGGTGAACATGGAGGCGTGGCTGGGAATGGTCCATTGCGCCGGAGAAATGGCCTGTTCAAACAAGATGCCATCATTGGCAAACTGGTCCAGGTTGGGGGTAAAAGCTTGTGTACGGCCGTAACAGCCTAATCTGTCGGCGCGCTGGGTATCAAGGACAATGAAGATAATATCTGGTTGTTCCATGGCCCCTATTCTATCGCCTCCGCAGCACAGAACCAACCAGATTCATCAAACTAAAACGAGGAGTGAGCATCCTCAGATGCGAACGGTTCGCATCTGAGGATGCTCACTCCTCCGAATCTCAGCCTTTGCTTAAACTTCGGTTTAGGGTTCCGGTTCGGCAAAGCCAAACCAGGTGAGCATGTTGCTCAACAGCGGTTCCTGCACATCTTCCGGTAAAAGGGAAAATGGCATGAGCAAAAAGATCGATTGCTGGTCGTCGTTCAACTCATCGAATGAGGCCAGACCAACGATGTTGCCGCTGTCATCGCTGTCCGGCCCACGAACCAGGAAAGCGGTGGAGCCGGGTTCCAAATCTTCGGCCAAAAAATCGGCAAAGATGAACTCGTGGGGACCATCCAATTCAATTGTGACACCGGCGGTGAAGCCCTCCAGCAAAATTTCATCTTCCCCGGCAAATTCCAGGTCAGACACGGTGGAAAGGCCAATATCGCCAAAAATGGTGGGAGAAGCGCCGGTGATCATGATGGGGCGGCCGGTATCGAGGTATTCGAAGATGACGGCCGTATCCTCATCAAAAAAACCTTCGGGCTCCAGATAATCGCCGGAGTCCCAAATGAGTAAATCGGTCTCTTCCAGCGCTTCCAACGTCAGCGGGCCGTCAATCGTAGAAACCCAGGTTTCCACTGTGTACGTTTCCTCCAGCAGCATTTCCAGCTCCGTCTGGCTGGTGAAGCCATCCTCAATCGGCTCGCCGTCATCATCCACAAACAAGAAAACGATGACGTCGCTGCTTGCTTCCTCTTCGTCATCGTCTTCATCGGCGGGGGCTTCGCTGGACTCTTCAACGGTCAGGGTGAATTCCCCGCCATCGTCAAAAAAGTCACTCAGGACAATGGTGTAATTACCGTCATCGGGGATTTCTACGCCGATGATGGCTTCATCTTCGCCGGTGAAGCCGGAATCGGAAGCTGCCAGGAAGACGTTGTCGGGATCATACAGCTCCAGCACGGCATCCAAATCTTCGCCGCTGGTCACGGTGATGTCAATGACGGCGGGCCCTTCGGCGAAGGTCCAACTGAAGGTTTCATCCGCAGGCAGCGTGCCCTCTACCGTTTCACCCAGCCCGATACTGCCCTGGTCGGTGGCGTCTATCTCCACCGGCTCATCGGTTTCTTCTTCGTCTTCTTCATCCTCCGCCTCTTCTTCCTCATCATCGACGGGCTCTTCTTCATCTTCGCCATCGTCTTCTAGCTGGCCGCCGGTGATCAGCTCGGCCTCGACTTCTTCATTGGCGACGTCGGTGGGGCAAAGGGCCAGGTTGTCTTGCAGCAGGCAGTCGGCCAGGGCGTAGTCGGCGTTGAAGGGGATGAGGTCCAGCAGGCGATTGACGGCGCTTTCCAGCCCATCTTTGCTGGCGGCCAGCACCACCAGACGGCGCTCACCGCCGCTTTCATCCAGTAAAATCAGGGCGGTGCCGGACATCTGCACGTTGCCCAGGTTTGACTGGATCAGCCGGTCGAAGCTTTCTTCTATCGGTTCTTCCTCTTCGGCTTCCTCGTCAATGGGCTCTTCATCCGTTTCTGGCACTTCGGCCTCGGTGTCTTCATCCTCAGGATCGGCGTCTGTATCTTCGTCTTCGGCTTCTTCGAGTACGGCCGTTTCCGCCTCGGTCAAAATCTCGGGGTCGATAACCAGGGTAATGCCGGCATCGGCCAGCATGTCGGCTACGTCCTCAGACTGATTGTACAGGCCCAGGTAGATGGCGTCGCCACTTTGTCCATCCATTGTAGAGAGGCTGAGTTCCCTTTCGGCGTCACGCAGGCTGGCTTGCAGCGTGATGATTTCATCAAAGGCGTCGGGGCCAAGCTGAGGTGCGCCGGTGTAAACGAGGTCAATCTCCCCGGTGAAAAAGTAGGGGAAGTCGGCCACAGTGTAGTCACGCTGTACCGGTTCAGTTAAGAAGTCGGCGATATGGGCAATGAAACGGCCGTTATCCAGCACCGTGTAATACGGGTCCATCAAAAACTGAATGTCACCAATGGCCAACACCTGCCCGCCGGCGGATGTGGCGGCCATGGTCAGGCCGCCGGGCCGGTCGGTGGCCGAAGACCAGGTATTGTCATCGCCGGCCAAAAGCGCCTCCGCCCCCACGCCCACCTGGAGGGAATGGGAACCATACAAAACGACCTGCTCTAATTCGGCCGTGAGCGAACTGTCGGCAAAACCGGCCTCATTCACAATAATGTTGCGGAAGTTGCCCTCGTTTTCACTGGTGTTGTACAGGTAGTCGCCATTAAAAATGATGTCGAAGCTGTTGGCGACGCTGTTGAGCGGAATCTTGTCGGTTTCCACGAAGATGTTTAAGGTGAACAAATCTTCCTCGACAATCACTTCATACCGGGTGGGATCGCCCAGCAACAGCAGGCGGCCGCCGCGCCGCACGAAGTTTTCTACGGCCTGAACCTCGGCGGCCGAAAATGGTTCCAGCGGCGTGATGACGACAAAGGCGTTTACGGCACGCAGGGCCGTGGCCAGATCGCCACCGGTGTAATAAACCATATCGGCACCACGGGCAGCGATACGGCCGTCCAGATACCCTATCTCATCCAGCGTAAAGGCGTTGTTGTGGGCCTGATCCAGCAGCACCAGCCCGCCAAACATCTCCGGCGCATCGACAAAGGCGGCAGAGGCGGGCGTGGGCACGCTTTCCACGACGGAAGCTACATCGTAGGTTGGGGGTTCTGCCCTATCACCACCGCCCAGGTTGTAATGTTGCAGGTAGCGAACGGCCGTTGGCCCAACAAGTAACGCGATAAAAACAAGCAGCAGAATTAATCCTCGGCGCATAATATAATCCTCAGATAGATGCTTTTTTGAAGAATTATCAAAGATTATGCAGATTTGCCAGATTATTTATCTGTTCAATCTGCGTAATCTTTGATGGTATTTATTGGTTGGCAGGCAGTTCCATGTAGCGGTAGTAAATGCCCGGTGGCAAGTCCGTGGGCGTAGTCCACAGCTTTTCCTGGTCGATGGC
>CALBTC010000159.1 GCA_937967805.1 uncultured Anaerolineaceae bacterium | reverse complement strand
TGATCCGGCCAAACGGGACGAATGGCTCTTTATCGTGGGTCGCTGAATTGTCGCTGAAGGATCACGGCGTTAATCCGACCGCATCCCTCAAGGACCGGGCTAGTGCCATTGCCATCATGAAAGCGCAGGAGCTGGGAGCTGAGATTGTAACAACGGCCAGCACGGGCAACGCTGCCGCCGCTTTGGCCGGCATGGCCGCCAGCGTGGGGCAAAAAACGGTCATCTTTGTGCCCGCTTCAGCCCCCTCGGCCAAAATTGCTCAACTGCTGGTTTATGGCGCCACCGTACTGCTGGTGGAGGGCACCTACGGCGACGCCTTTGACCTTTGCCTGCAAGCCGGCGACTCATTTGGCTGGTACAGTCGCAACACTGGCTACAATCCCTACATGGCCGAAGGCAAGAAAACCGTTACTTTTGAGCTGTACGCGCAACTTAATCAGCAGCGCGCCGCCGATACGCCTCCCATCACCCATCTGTTTGTGTCGGTGGGGGATGGCTGCATCATCAGTGGTGTGCACAAAGGGCTGCGTGATTTGGCGGCAACTGGCTTTTTGCCGCAGCTACCTCAGATTATTGGCGTCCAGGCCGAAGGCTCTGCTTACTTGTATGATGCCTGGGCCAACGATGAAGACGTGCTGACCAAGCCGCCCATCGCCGCCAGCACGGTGGCCGACAGCATTAGTGCGGGCTTGCCGCGTGACCGGATTAAGGCGATGACGGCCGTTCGCCAAACCAACGGCGCATTCATTACCGTGACAGACGAGCAAATCCTGGCGGCGATTCCCGCTTTGGCACAGGGCAGCGGCGTCTTTGCCGAGCCGGCTTCGGCCGCTACTTATGCCGGTTTTGTGAAAGCGGTGCAAACCGGCCTCATTGGCCCGGATGCCCGCGTAGCCCTCATCCTCACCGGCAGCGGCCTGAAGGATGTGAATTCGGCCATGAAGTCTGTGGGTCAAGCCGTGACGATACCGCCGGAGATTACGGCCGTTGAGCGTATTTTTAACCATCTTTAAACCCAGGAGTGGCAGTCCTGCACATTAATGCTTCCACCCTTTCTAGACACAGGACTGCCACTCCTAACACCCGAAGATACCCATGAACGAAACAACCCAACCAAAACCAACCATCTCCATCGTCGCCCCCGTTTACAACGAAGAAGCGGTGCTCACCGAACTGCACCGTCGCGTGAGCGGGGTGATGGACACGCTAAACGAGCCGTGGGAACTGGTACTGGTCAACGACGGCAGCCGGGACCGCTCGGCAGAGGTCATTGCCGAACTGCACCAGAAGGACCCGCGCGTGAAAGGGGTCAGCTTTTCGCGCAATTTTGGCTTCCAGGTGGCCGTCACCGCCGGACTAAACCACGCCCAAGGTGACGCCGTCATCCTTACCGATGCCGATTTGCAGGACCCGCCGGAAGTGTATCCGAAGATGATTGCCAAATGGCGTGAAGGGTACGAAGTGGTGTACGGTGTGCGCGCCAGCCGCGAGGGGGAAACGTGGTTCAAGCTGTTCACGGCCAAGGTGTTTTACCGGCTCATCCGGCGCATCACCAACATCGACATTCCGCTGGACACGGGCGACTTCCGCCTGATGGACCGGCGGGTGGTCGAGGCGATCAACAACATGCCGGAGCGCAACCGCTTTTTGCGCGGCATGGTGCCCTGGGTGGGTTTCAAACAAACCGGCGTCGAGTACGAGCGAGCCAGCCGCTATGCCGGGGAATCCAAGTTTGGCAGCGTGCGCCAGATGCTGCCTTTTGCCATCGACGCGATTACCAGCTTCTCCTATTTGCCGCTGCAATTGGCCACTTATCTAGGCTTTTTAATTGCCATCATCAGCGGGGTGGCGATTTTGGCCGTTATTTTGATTCGGCTGTTTGGACCGGAAAATCCGCTGATTGGCCAGGCGACGACCCTGGTGTCGGTGCTGTTTCTGGGCGGCGTGCAGCTTATCAGCCTGGGGATTATTGGTGAGTATCTGGGCCGGATTTATGATGAAGTGAAGGGACGGCCGTTGTACCTCGTCGATAAAAAGTGGGGCTTTTCCGAAGAGAAGAAATCGGCAGACTTTTAGTGAGCGAAGCCGAACCATTACGCAGATTAACGTGGGTACACGACTACGAATGTAAATTTCACGCCAAGCCGCCAAGTGCACCAAGCGATCTTTGCGCCTTTGCGTGAGGCTATTTTCAAGGAAGGAGTGATGAGCGAAATTGCGAGTACGATGTTTGTGATTGCCGTCAACGACTTGGCGGCGTCGGCCCAATATTATCAGAATGTATTGGGCTTCACCGTGCGGGAAATTGGGGACGATGGCTGGCGTATTTTTGAGAAGGATAGCTGCCAGATTATGGCCGGTCACTGTCCAGACGCCGTCCCACCCAAAGAGTTGGGTGACCACTCTTATTTTGCCTATCTCCGGGTAGATGGGATTGATGCTTATTACGCGCAGGTACAGTTCAATGGGGCACGCATCCTCAAAAAGCTGCGCGACGAGCCGTGGGGCATGCGCGAATTTGCCCTGCAAACCAGCGACGGCCACCGCATTATGTTTGGTATGAGCCTATAGTTGTCACGTTTCGGGATTGTTTATGCTACAATGTCTCAAGTTGCCCAATTTAACGTCGTAAGGAGCTAGTTGATCATGCAGACAGTTTATCACTTAAGAACAGACGAATTAGATGCTCAGTTTCTTGAGTCTTTGAAGACGCTTTTCAAGGATAAAACAATAGAAATTGTGGTCACAGAAGTTGATGAGACGGCCTATTTATTGCATTCAGATACAAATCGAGAGCAGCTGCTACAGGCCATTGAGCATGTGGATAAAGGCGAGAACCTGGTAGAAGTTGAGCTAGATGCTCTCTCATGAAACGGGTAATTTTTGAATCGGGGGCGTTTGACGACTTTACCAACTGGGCAACTGAAGACAAAAAGCTATATAAGAAGATCATTCGTTTGATAAAAGATATCCAAAGAAGTCCATTCACAGGTCTTGGCAAGCCAGAACCTTTGCGTCATGAGCTAAAGGGCTACTGGTCAAGACGCATCAACATCGAACATCGGTTGGTCTACAAAGTAACCGATGAGGCTATAATAATCATTGGCTGTAAATATCATTACTGAGCAGTTGGTAAAAACTGATGCACTCACATCCACTACCAAGCTTAAAGAAATTACCGAAAAGTATTCCAAATGATGGGGCAATTAGCATGGTTCTGGAGGAGGGTGTGCCAGTCTTTCGTGCTTCTACCCAGGTACAAGAGCGAATCCAGACGCTTTTAGCTTATCAACAAGACGAACGATTGACCTCTGAGGAAATGGAAGAGCTAGATCGTTATGAAGAAATTGACGACTACCTCAGCCACCTGAATCGGGTTGTTCGCAATTTGTTACAGTCGCAAAACAATAAATAGTGCCTCGCAGGGCGATTCCAAACTCATAAAAAAATAAACAAAAGAACCTCATCTTGTTAAA
>CALBTC010000158.1 GCA_937967805.1 uncultured Anaerolineaceae bacterium | reverse complement strand
CAATGTTAAACAGCAGCCCCCACGGCATCCCGTAAATATAACCCCCGGCAATGACAAAAACATGCCCAGGGATAAAGGCTACAATAACTTGCAATACCTGCAAAAGTGCCAGAACCATTGGAGCCAGAACGCCATAACTTTGCACGTAGCTGCTCACGAACTCCTGGTCGCCCAAAATTACCAGCCATTCAGACAAGGATTCACGCAGAAGCCAGGTGAGCACGGCAAGTACCAGTACGCCGCCCACTAACAACCATCGCTTGGTAGTGGTGCTTAAGCGGGTAGCAGGCGGGGGATAGGCTGGCTTTAATGTCCGCTGCGGTGGCGGTTTCGTTTTTTGATCGGTGATGATAGACATACTCTCTTCCGGCATGTGGGGAAGTGCCTGAGGCGATTATATCGCCTAACACACCCACCCTCTCATGCTTTGACTGATTATTCGTTCACCAAATATTGGTGAACGCGCGCCAGCCTCTACGCAAGCAAAAATAGATCGTTGCTGAGCCGGCAAGGATCGTACCTGTTATGGGATTTATGGGCAAATAAGGGGGTTAAGCGTTGGTCCCGATGCGCTCGATGTACGCTATATTGTGCTGCAAAATGCCACCGAGCCATCTGGCGCCAACCAGATGGGCCGTAACCATCGCTTCGTACAGCAAGGTGGCTGCTTGCGCATAATGACCTTGCGCCTCTGCGATGTGGCTCAGATTGTTTAATCCTGTGGCAACACCCCAGGAATCTTGCATCTCACGGCGCAACTGTAGGCTCTTTTCCGCATAAAAGGCAGCGGCCGTTGGCTGTCCTAAATCAAACAGGGATTTACTAAGACCACACAAGGCGTCAGCTCTGGTCTGGGGCGCTTTGATTTGGCCGCAGATGCGTAAACTGGACCGGTAATGGGAGGCTGCTTTGTTGGGTTTCCCTTGCCTCCAGGCGATATGCCCTAACGTGTTGTGGATAAAGGCCGTTTCTTCCGTGCAGTTCTCCCCCTGGTAAAATGCCAGGTTTTCTTGCAATAAGCTTTCGGCTTCTGCCAGTTGGTTCAGGTGTTGGTAAAAAAAAGCTAACCGCGCTTGCAGGCGCAGAAATAAATCTTCATCATAGATAGGTGTCCCCTCCTGATGCCTGATGAGCGCCAGATGAAAATCAGCCGCGCCCTCTGCAAATGACCCCCGTATTTTATAAAACAAGAACAATGGATGCAGTGCTCCGGCCAAGGCGGCCCAGTTTCTCTGGGATGCAGCCCATTGCCAGGCGTTGCGTATGTTGTCTAACTCGTCGGCGAGTACAAGCATGGCGGCTTCTTGCCCGCCGCCGGACAGGTTTGCTGTCTGTTGTTGCAGCAGGGTGAGATACCAGGCGCAATGCCGCTCTTGTGCCTGCTGCGCTGCCCCTGGATATTCATCCAGCCGGGTGGCGGCAAACCAGCGGGTCAGCTCATGCAGCGCGTAACGGCCGTTCTCCATATCCACAGCCGTTATCAACGAATGCTCTACCAGAGAAGCAAGCGTTAGTGGTGGGGCCTGGGTGATAGCCTGCGCCGCCGCCAGCGTGAATTGTCCGCGTATCACAGCAAGCTGCGCCAACGCCATCTGAGCAGTTGGGCTCAGCAATGACCATGACCAGGCCAGCGCGTTGTGGATGCTGTGGTGACGGCCGTCGTCGTCACAGCCGGTAACGACGGCCGTTCGCGCCAGGCAACCATATCCCTGCTCCAGTTCGGCAGCAATCTGGGCGCAAGATAAGGCGCATGTCCAGGCCGCAGCCAGCTCCAATGCCAGGGGAAGCCCAGCGACCAACTGGCAAATGCGGACTACTGCCGGCAGGTTTTTGGTTAATGAGAAACGAGGCTGCACCCGGCGGGCACAGTGGGCAAAGAACTGCACTGCCTCATGCTCAGCTGCATCTTCCATACCTGCCGTGGCGGGATAAGGCATTCCGGTCAGCGCCACTGTCCATTCGCCGGGCAAGCGCAGCGGAACACGGGAAGTGGCCAGGCAAACGACGGCCGGTGCGGCGAGCAAGAATTGTTCCAACCAGGCAACGTCTCCCGCCAGTTGTTCCAGGTTATCGAGCAGCAGCAGCAGATGGCGTGGGCGGAGATGTTCATGCAGTTGTTGCTGAAGGGGCAGGTCGGCGTGGAGAGGGCAGTCGGTGGCTTCGGCGATGGCTTTTAAGGCAGAAGCGGCCGTTTTCACTGTAGCTAACGCAACGAAAGTCACACCATCGGCAAACTGTTCCTTACAAAGGTGGGCGGCTTCTACTGCTGTACGGGTTTTGCCGGCCCCACCCATACCGGTAATCGTTAGCAAGCGGCAATCGGCGCGGTTTAGTTTATCCAACACCTGTGCCAATGCGTCTGCCTGCCCTATGAACGGGGTTAAGGGTGTGGGGAGGAGGACGAGGCGAGACGATGTGCGGGGTACGGGTGTCTGAAGCTGCCTGTAAAGCTGTGTTGTAGCCGGTTGTGGGGTCGCGTCGCTCTCTTTTTGCAGGGTGTAGGCAAATTGCTCGTACTGGCGCAAGGCAGCCGCGTGTTGGCCGGTGGCCGCGAACAGCTGGATCAACTGCTGCTGTGCCGGTTCATGCAATGGATCTGCATTTACCCAACGATGAGCATAATCAAGAGCCGTATCTGTTTGCGATTGGCTCGCATGGTGAGCGACAAGCTGCGATAGCATCCAGGCGTAATCATGGTGCAATGTTTGTGCCTGCCAGAACTGCCAATCGTCAAATTGTGGTGTGTCCGGCAGGGAAAAGCCGGCCAAAAAATCAGCCTGATACAGATCGGCAGCGCGCGCAAGCTGACGCAGACAATCGGCGCATAATACGTCTGATGCGTGTTGGTGGGATTTGACGGCGTCCAGACAGCGGCGAAACTCAGCCACGTCCAGCCAAAGTGGGGCTTCTGGCTGCCAGCCAACTAACTGATGCGTAATCCTCAGGTTATCGGCATCCACGGCTTCTTTCGCCAAGGAAAGGCAGCGGCGCAGCGAACCATAAGCCCGCTGCGGCTCGCTGTTGGGCCAGAACAGGGTAGCCAGGGTATCTCGGGTGTGGGTTTGGTTCGTGACGGCCAGGTAAGCCAGAAGGGCGATGAGTTTACGGCGGTTGATGGGCATCAGACGGCCGTTACGTTCCAGACGCGGCGCGCCAAACAGAAATAGAGAAAGCGATGCCTGATCAGGGATCATCTACTGCCTAAACCTCGTAACTGAAAAACCAAGGTTCCAAATCTATCTGAGATAAAAAGTTGTCTTCAAAAACCTAGAATAAGTTGATTGCGCCTGCACGGATTAAGCGTTTATTCTAGCAGTAAATGTCCTTTGGGCAAAGCAATTTTTTTGCGGATCGCTTTTTGGATCGATCAGGTAACGCTCGATAGTTATACTGATTCCAGTTCCGAAATTTTCTTGGTCATTCTTGCGATCTGCGTAAACCGCAAAAAGATTTTAGAGAGTTTGCAAAGCTATTAGCGGTTTACGTTAAGGAGGGGAAAATGAGCGCAATGTGGTCAGGTGCAGTTGAGACAGGCGCACGCCCACACTTTTCTGCCAATGGTCTACCTTTTGACACGACATCTTATGTAAAACTGGTCAATGATGAACTGCGTGACATTTTATCGCTGGCGGGGGGAACGGCCGTTTACCAAATGATGGAATATCACCTTGGTTTTAGAAACGTGGCTTTGCAACCCGATAATCAACTGGTTGGCAAGCGCTTGCGGCCCATCATTTTGCTCCTGGTGCATGAGGCAATTGCCGGGGATTATCGTCAGGTGGTTCCTCTGGCTGCGGCCGTCGAGCTCATCCACAACGGCTCGCTAATTATAGATGATATCCAGGATAGAGATGGATGGCGGCGCGGACGACCGACCGTTTGGCGGTTGTGGGGCGCGGAAAAAGCGACGCTTGTTGGTTTGGGATTGGAAGCTTTAATGAATAAGGCAGCCTTCAGATTGATATTGCAGGGAGTTACAAGCCAAAAAGTTCAGGTGGTCATCGCTGGCTTAACCGATGCGATGTTAAAAATGGCGGAGGGCCAGGTTTTAGATTTGTCATTTACCGAACCAGAACATATTACCCACGACGCTTATTTTCATATGATCCAGCTGAAGACAGCTTCTTTGATTGAAGCGGCGGCTCGCTTGGGCGCTGTATTGGCAACAGACGATAAAAAGCTCATAAACGCCTATTCACGTTTTGCCCATCACCTGGGAATTGCCTATCAGATTACCGATGACGTCCTGGGTATTTGGGATAGCAGAGGCCAGATGGGGAAATTTGCCGCCAGCGACTTTCTAAACCGCAAGGTGACTTTACCGATCATTTACGGTTTATCGATGGCCGATGCCCGCCAACGGCGCTGGATCATTGATATTTTTCATACAGAAAATGATGATGCCGAAGCACAGGAAGCGCTAAAAGATATTCTTGAGGATTTGGGTGTCAGGGAACATTGCCGAAAATGCGCCGTAGCTCAGTTGCAACAATCGCGGCGGGAATTGCAATCTACAGGTATTTGTGCCGAACCACAAAAGAAGCTGGAAGAGCTGCTTGATTATGTTTCCCTGCGGATTTCGTAGCAGCCCGACTTTGAGGAAGGTAAGACGCACCAAGTCGCACCACGATGAATGAAAACTTGTAGCCCGATTTTCCAAATCGGGTATCGAACAGGACGTTCGATTTACAGAGGGAAAATAGATGCGTTCCGATCTTTTAGATGAAGGACAACGAGTCGTTAATGCGCTGCAAGCATATGAGACACAGGTTGATCAATTTTTAAACGTGTTTGACGATGACGAGAAAACCGTTTTTCAAAACCTGGTTTATAAGCCACACAGACAGTACCGGCGCTTTGAAGCGCGGGGCAATATTCTCAACTACTATCCGTTTCTTTTTGCCGATCTGTTTTCCGATGTGTCCCAGGCCGATATTCAGCGTGTGGCATTAGCTGGCCGTCTGGCGCTGGACGTTACATTATGCAACGACCAGCTTGCTGACTGCGATAGCCAAACGGATGTTCATCTGGTGCTGCGGATAAACATGATCCTCCAGCAGGTGATGCATCTGATGCATCCTTTGTTTCCACCGGAATCGACCTTCTGGCATTTTGCCGATCAAAACTTTTGTGAATATGCTCAGGCTGTATTGCGGGAGCGTTTGCAACGGCAGCATTGGCTGGCGCCGTATCCCGAAGAAGAAATGAAGCAAGTCGCCATTGGTCGGTCAGCCATAGCTAAAAACAGCGCAGCGGCATTGGCTGTTCTGTGCGGGCAAGAAACGTTTCTGCCTTTCCTAAACGCCTCGCAAGATAATTTTGCCGTGGCGGTACAGTTAAACGATGATGTGCATGATTGGCGAGATGATTTACGCCAGCAGCGCTACAGCTACCTGTTAACAACTGCCGTCCATTGCGATGAAGAGCTGCGCCGGGCAGTAGAGACCAGCGACCCACAGACTGAAAAGGTAGCGGCCAACACCCTTTATGGTTCGGGCGCTTTTGAAGAAGCATTGTTAAAAGCCCAGGCATACTGCGATCGGGCTTTGGCCGATGTGGAGAGCCTGTCGTGCCAATCCTGGAAGATGGTGGTTATTGGCAAGCGCACGGCGATTTCTTCGCATCTCAGCGAACTGGCGCGTATCAAACGACGCTCCGTGCATATTGTTCGTGATGGGCAACGGGATAAAAAGGCTGGGTTGGGAAAACAAAGCCAGGCGATTGCCCGCGCCCGCCGGTTTCTGGAATTGTCCCAAAATCAGGAAGGATATTGGGTTGATTACCAGACGGAAGGGGGAAAGAGTACACAGTGGATTACAGGCTATGTTGGCCGAATCCTGGCGCAGGTAGGGGGTGATGCCAAGCGGCTGCAAGCAGCTCGAAGACAACTTTTGGAGACACAGAATTCAGAGGGCGGCTGGGCCTATCATGCGGCTGTGCCGTCCGATGCGGATTCCATAGCCAACTGTTTGCTCTTTCTGGCGCAGTATGGGGATGAGACGGCCGTCGCCTGCCATAAAGCGGCGGAACTGCTGGCGGCTCATTGGCGTGATGATGGTGGTGTGGCCACGTATGCAAATGCGGAATCGATGGCAAAGTTTCTACAATTGTCACCAGAAACTGATCCACGCCAGATCACGGATTACAGTGGCTGGTGTTCAAGCCATCCCGACGTTACAGCGCTGGCCGTGCAATCACTGACAGCATACGACCAGCACAAATACAACACGCTAATTAGGCATGCAAGCAATTATTTGCAAGCGAGTCAATCACGTGCCGGATTTTGGGAATCGTATTGGTTCTCCGGTCGTATTTACGGCACCGTCCATGCCATCATTGCCCTAGAACAGGGTGGTCAGGGGGCAAACACCCAGGCAAGCGTGCAAAACGCTCGCGCCTGGTTGCTGGGTGTTCAACAGCAGGATGGTGGTTGGGGGGATGGCCTGGGCGGGCCGTCCCAACCATTTTATACCGGGCTGGCGGTTCTGGCGTTGGCCGGTTCGCCTTTGCCGGAGAGTCGGCTTGCTGCTGCTCGTGGCGTCGGCTGGCTGTTGGCACGCCAGCTGCGCGATGGCAGTTGGGCCCCAACAACATGCCTGCGCATTCCGCACCCGGCTGAACGTGAACCGTGGCATCAAACTTCCTGGGTCACAGGCGCATCGGGATTAAATGCGTTGGTAGCCGATCGTTACCGGTTGCTTTCAACAGCGACGATCCTGCAGGCGCTGCATATAACCGATCAAAAGAAAGTGCCGTCTGCAAAGTCGTTTTCCACAGTCGCCGAAAATGGAAGCGATTCGGCCGTTCCAGAGAACACCTGCCGCCTGATCTATTCTGATTTTCTGGAGGCAAGCAGTGACAGAGTAATAGGCGAACGTACCCGATACATTTCCGAAAATTACCTGCAACGGCATCAAGAGACACTTCAAACGCTTGGACATGATCCGCAATCGCCGGCTTTCCTGGAATTTCTGGCATTGTACGATGCTGCCTCGTGCCTGGATTTAAGCCAAAATGAGGTTCGTGAAACTGTTCAATCGGTGTTGGCATCGTGCCGCAATTTATTACCATGCAGTTTGCCGGTGGAAGTAATCTTTTATTACGGTTCTGGGGATCAGCGTCTCATTGCCAGGCAGTGCGACGAAAAAATTCACATTGGCATAGCGTTGGAGTGGGGCAAGCCGCCGGGATTTGGTGACAGTTCTGTGAAGGATTTGGCGTCTTCAGGTAATGGGTGTGCCTGGTTACCCTTACTGATTGCCGAAGGATATTGCCGCGCTTTGTATCCCGAACAGGAACAGATAAGTATGGCCGAGTGGTTCGCTGCGCAAGGAAGCGCGCTGGCATTTGCTGCCGCCCTGCAAAAAAGTGTATCAACAGCCGGCTTGTTACGGGTTGAGCCGATGGCGCTGCGCTGGTGTGACCAAAATTTTTGGTTTTTGTGGAACCTGGTGCGAGGCTGGCTGAACCGCCCGGTACCTGAACCGCTGGCCAGACATTTATTTGTAGCAGAAGAACAATGGCATGGCTGGCCGGTTGGCTGCGGCCGTTATTTGGCATTGCGCATGGTTCATAGCTATAGCCACAGATTTGGGATAGAAGATTGGCCGGCACTGCTGCAAAAACCGGCCTGGCGCCTAATAAAACAAAGCGGCTTTCCCGATGCCCTTGTTTCGCTGCCGGAACAGTACGAAACGTAACCGGCTGCAATTGACCTGGTTTTACAAGCTGCCGGCTGTAACCACAGGGCAGTTGGCGCTTAAGAAGATAATCTTAATAAGGAGGCAAATATAAGATGGAAACTGAAGAACCTGATTTACTTGTCGAAGAATTAGACCTGATCATTGAAGAACTTGAGGATATCATCCCTGACTGTACAGATTGTGTGGAAGGTGGTGGCCCACCGCCATGTCCTGACTGTGGAGGGCCTGGTTGGGATGGTGCATAGTCAAAAATGAACACCAAAGAGGTTTACTCATTTTGATTCTTTTGAGTGAAAGTGTTTAGCCTCCCTGTGGTCGGGGAGCAACTGTTGTTCGCCGATGGTTTTCTGGATATAAGCCGAGCGAGTCAGGCAGAAGCAAAGTGTTGCACAACAAGAAAATATTAAACGCTTTTTTAATGACCCTCGCGTTTTTATTCTGGCTGCCTGGTTACCTATGTTACTCTTGTCAGCTTGGATGATGACACGCGCGTGGTCTTTGTTCACGAATAATTCAGTCATTAGTGACCGCGAAGTACTGCAACTAATGGCTGAAGATGACCAGTTTCGCATTTACGTTTTAAACGAGCATCTGACGACAGAAGAAGCTGAATGGTTGCTGCAAGAGTCAAATAAAGCGCGCATACAGCTGGTTGAATTCTTGCAGCAAGAAGATTCTGGTAGCCACATAAGAATTACCGTATATCCTCCGGGTTATGGAATTAGTCGTGCCCCTTTCAAAGACAGCATCACATTAGTTGGGAAGAGCTGGCGTGCCAGTACCTTGTATCATGAATTGACCCATGTTCTAACTCCCAGGTCAGCTTCCCCTTTTCGTGTTGAAGGTGTGGCTGTGTTCGCTGAAAGTCGCCTGGCAGGATCAAAATTGCCGACTCGCCCCTGGTCGGTGTTGAACGCTACGACATTGGCCTTGGTGGAAACGTTAGGGTTTCCTGGCTTACAAAAATTGGATAGTCCAGGGATGCTTCATGTTCCATTACCTTCTCAACGAATTGTCAGACTCAGGTTCTATTGGGTAGCCGGTAGTTTTACCGGTCATCTGGTCGATACATACGGTTGGGAGAAATATTGGGAATTGTATCAAGATGGAAAATACGAGGTGGTGTACGGCCGTACCCTCCCTGAACTTGAACAAGAATGGCTGGCACAGCTAGCCACCTACAAGCGCATCCGCTACGCGCCGTTGGCGCTGCTGGGTTTGCTGTGCGTCTTGCTGCTGGCGCGGGCCGTACGGCAATATACGCCGTGGCGGCGCGCTCTGGCGGTGGGCACACCCGGTATTCTGGCGATGGCCGCGGCCATTGTGCCGGCGCCATTCCCCGCTTTGGCCGCCATCTTGTTGGGGTTGTCAGGCTTGCTGTTGGGCCGGCCGCGGCTGGTGCAACGTTGGCCGCGCGGTGTTTGGTGGACGGCCGTTATCCTGGGCACAACGCTAGTCATCGGATTGATCATAGTGCCTGGCTGGAACGTCGTGCTCCGTTACGCTTGAGGGGTGTGATGATATGGAAAAAATGGCAAAAGATAAACGAGAACGGCCGCAATTTTTCGGCTGCCTCATTGGTACAGGAGTTGGTATTGTCCTCACGTTCGCTGTCATAACTGCCCTGGGGATTGGCCTGCGTGTTTTTATGGTTTTACCCGCCTGGTTGGGCTTTATCACGCCGCTGCTGCCCGAGGATGTGGTGCCTGTTGAAATACCGGGAACCACTGAACTGGAACTGGGCGAAACCAGGCATTATTTCATCTTCACCCAACGCCGTGTCGCCGCCAATTACGATTTAAACCTGGAATCTGTAGCGACCGGGATGCCGGTGGAACTACGCAGAGCTTCCCGCACAATTCAATATGAAACAGAGGCCGTTACGGGCACACTGCTCTATCACTTTACCATTGATCAACCAGGCACATACCGGCTTCATGCAGACCAGGCGCGATATGTAGAAACGCTGCTCATTGCGCCAGACCATACAGGCCGAAACCAGACGGTGCTGATGTTGTTTTATACGCCCTTGTTAATTACGTTTTGTGGGAGCGCGTGGCTGCTTTGGAAGCGTGGAACGCGCGCCGACGTAACTCAGGCACAATCGAAACGGGAACGATGGGATGCGTGGCTAGATGATGTACAGCCTTGAACTGATAACGCATATATCCCAGGAACTATAATGATCGAAATGACGTCGCCTCCCCCACCGCTGCGCCGGGATTTACGCATTGTCGAGCGCGTGCCGCATGAACCGCGCAGCCATATTATCCGGGATGTGGTACTGCGCGGATGGCAGCACGGTGGGTTTCGTTTCAGCACTGATGCCGTAAGGCTCGCTTTACAGTTGGACGGTATTCGAACTTTGGCTGAAATACAGCAGAAGTGGTGTGCTTCAGAACGCGCCCCGATTAAGTTAGAGCCGCTTGCCGATTTTGTGCAGCGCCTCAGTTGTTTGCATCTGCTTGAAACAACCCGCACGATGAACCTTTTAAACGGTCTGCAAAGGCGGTTTGAGCGATTGGGCTATCGGCCACCGGCAATGGCGAATCTGGCTTATCCGGGGAATCGTGAAGCATTGATATCTGAATTGGAATCGTGCTTTGCTAAGGCGAAGACGTCGGTTACCAGTGGCAAAAATATTCGTGGGGCGTTTGTTCCACATGCAGCCCTGCAAGCTTCAGGGGCTTGCGCTGCGCATGTCTATCGTTCTTTCTCTACTGCTTCCTGGCCGGACACGTTTGTAATCATCGGGCCCGATCACACACGGCTTAATCCTAAAAGTGCTAAACTGCATCCTCGTGGTCTCGTCGATTTACGGCCGTTTGTCACACCGTTGGGTCAAGTTCCGGTTGACCAATTATTATTCAATGCCTTCCTGAATGACCTTCCCCCGAAAAAGTGGACATAGAGAAAAGGCAGAGTACACTTTTTTCGG
>CALBTC010000157.1 GCA_937967805.1 uncultured Anaerolineaceae bacterium | reverse complement strand
CTCAACAACGAACTGGTTAATTTGCAGCGCCAGTTGGCCCAAAAAAACAAGGCGCTAGAACGGCTAAATGAACAAAAAAACCGGTTTTTAGGTATGGCGGCACATGATTTACGCAACCCTCTGGGGGTAATTTTGTCCTACAGTCAATTTCTGCTGGAAGATGCAAAAGAGTCGCTCAGCCCAGACAAAGAAGAGATGGTATCGTCCATCCGTGATTCCAGTCAATTCATGTTGGCGTTAGTAAACGATTTGTTGGATATCGCTACGATTGAAGCCGGCAAGCTGCGCTTAAATCAGGAGCCAACCGATCTCAATCGTCTGGTGGGGCAGGTAGCAACCTTGAACCGGGTGCTGGCAGCCCAAAAAGAGATCGCGATTCATTATGTATCAACGGAGACAATACCAACACTAAATGTCGACAGGCAAAAATTGGTGCAGGTTCTCAACAATCTGCTCAGTAATGCCGTGAAATATTCTCCGCCCAAGACCACCGTGCAAATCCACGTCAAAAAGGAAACAGAAGAGGTGATCGTTACGGTAAAAGATGAAGGGCAGGGTATTCCTTCGTCTGAGATGGATAAGCTGTTTAAGCCTTTTTCAGTCACTACTGTGCGCGGTACGGCTGGTGAAAAAAGTACAGGTCTGGGACTCACAATATCGCGGCGAATCGTAGAAGGACACGGAGGCAAAATTTGGGTGAAAAGCGAACCGGGACATGGTTCGACCTTTGGCTTTTCGCTGCCGCTTTCATTGCAATCTGAAGAGCAATTACCGGGCCGTGACAAGCAGGAGAAGGAAAGGTCACCTGATCCAAAGCAAGGTGCCGAGGGGCCGAAAGCTGCCGGCTTGCGCATTCTGCTAGCAGAAGACAATCGACTCAATCAAAAGGTCGCTGAACTAACGCTTAAGAAAATTGGCCTGGCTATTGACATCGCCCACAATGGCGCTGAGGTATTAGAAGCGTTGAACGCCCATTCTTACGACGTCATTCTGATGGATGTGAATATGCCGGTCATGAATGGATTGGAAACCACCCGACGAATCCGAGCCGATTGGCCACCGGAGGAACAGCCACGAATTATTGCGATGACCGGAACTGTTTCTTCTGAGGAACGAGAGAATTGTTTGAATGCCGGAATGGATGATTTCTTAACCAAACCAATCCAGCTTCATCTCTTAAAGTCCCTTTTGTGGATTGAGTAAAGGACGTCGATTGCATTCTCTATTCGTTGATTACATGAGTGATAAACAGCTATGAAGCCATATAAAATTGTCGTCGTTGATGACGAAGAAGAATCCCGCAATCTAACGAGCCGCATTTTAACAAATGCCGGTTATCAGGTTATCACTGCGCCATCCGGGTTAGATGGACTCGTCAATATACAAGCAGAGCAGCCGGATGTTGCTGTCCTTGATATTGTGATGCCCGATATTGACGGCCTGGAAATATGTTCGTTAATAAAATCCGATCCTTTACTCAAAAATACCTACATCTTGCTGCTTTCCGGATTAAAAATCACTTCCGAAAGTCAGGCGGCCGGACTGGAAGCCGGCGCAGATGATTACATTACGGCTCCATATTCGCAACAGGAGCTTTTGGTTCGGGTAAAGAACCTGATCGCTTTAAAAACAACCCGTCAGGCGTTGAAAGCGCAGCTAGAAGAGCAGCGTATGGCGTCCGTCGGCAGACTTGCCGCGCATATGGCCCATGAAATCAATAACTATCTGGCTATCATTACGCTTTATACGGATACGATGATGGCCAACGCATTGATGCCAACCACGTTCAAATCGCACTTGAATACGATACAAGAGCAAAGTGATAACGCAGCCAACCTCATTGCCCAGATTTTAGATTTTAGTCGCAGCGCGATGGTAAAAATGGAACGGGTTGACCTGGCTACTTTTTTGGAAGACAGCGTTGCCATTGTTAGGGAAATTTTACCGGCAAATATCCGGATTCACCTTGATACAGGAGATGCCAACCCGTTTTTGAAAGCGGATGCAGGCAGTTTGCAGAAAATGGTGATCAACTTGAGCCTTAATGCACAAGATGCCATGCCAGGCGGTGGGCAGTTGACATTTATTCTGAGGCGTCTCTCGGAACGGCCGCTCCACTTGACGGAATTACCAACCATGACGGCCGAACAATGGGTGAGTTTGGTCGTGCAGGATACAGGCACCGGTATTGAACCAGAAATTATCGACAAAGTGTTCGATCCCTTTTTTAGTACCAAGCACCCGACCGAGGGCAAGGGGTTAGGGTTGGCGCAGGTTCACGGCATTGTGCACCAACATGGTGGAACGATTGCCGTTGACAGCGAGATCAACAAGGGTACGGAATTCACAATTTATCTTCCGGTAGAGACGCAGCCAGCGGCAACGGCCGTTATCAATGATGAAGCGTTCCTTTTGGAAAAGAACACCACGAGTATTGGTCGCATTTTGTTAATTGAGGGAAATGGCAGCGTCCGCACCGCATTGGCAGAAGTCTTGGAGAACGCTGGTTATCAGCTGGAAGCGGCTGGAACGGCAAGTGAAGGATTAGCCATTTGCCGTCAACGGCAGGGAGCCTTTGACCTGGTGATTTTGGATTATTGGCTCCCAGATATGCAAAGCAGCAAGCTGTTAGAGACGCTTGCTGCCGAGTTTCCGGCCATCAAACAGGTTTTGGTGACCGATCATTTGACAAGAAACGATGAAGGCTTTTCAACTTTTCCGGTAGATGGAATGATCGGGAAACCCTTCAACTTAGACCAGATTTTGAGCACAATCCAAACTTTGATCAACAAAACAAATGAATGCGGGCAGGCAGAACGAAGGAGCTGATGGGCTCAGCCTGGCAAATCCTCTGCACAGCCAAACGGCCAAACAAACCAGCGCATTGCACATGATACCCAATTCCGAAGGGCCAGAAACTTTATAACCTGGCCCCTTCCGGCACAGGCAGCTCCTGGCGTTGACTTTTACGCCCGGCAATGAAGGCAGGCGCACGGTCCCACGTTTCTTGCTGCACGGTACGCTTTGTCTCAGTTAAATAGACGATGCCCGCCGCTTCATCATATTCATCAATGAAATCAGTCGGGACGTAAACATGACCACCAAAATCGATACTCCAAACTTGCAGATAGCTGGCATACAGCTTCAATTCTGGATTGATGTCTTCCTGTCTGAGGTGAAGGCGTACCAGCTCGCCTAAAGGCACATCATCGGCCGTGACAACTTTGTCGTACTTTTTGAATGGCAATTCTTCTTGCATCGTCAGATCTCCTCTTTGTTTGTATTTTCCGGGCCATACGGCCGTCCGTGAAGTGACAAAAAGAAAAATTATTTGCGTATTATGTCACCCTTTATTCAGAAGCCAAACCGGGAACAAGGCCTACAGAACGCGCCTGCCGCACGCCGTTGCGAATTGCCTCTGCGACCATTTCTACCGCCACGTTTGCCACCAGATCAAACGAAGCGTCTACCTGTCCGGTCGCCAGGGCATAAGCAGTGTCTCCATCATGGGTGGTATGCACGGGGCGAATGGCGATGGCAAAACCGTCGTGAGCGCGCTGCGCCAGCCGGTGGGCTTCGATCTTGCTCAGTTTGGCATTGGTAAACAGCACGACCAGCGTGGTATTTGTGCCTACCGGCGTGGGCGGCAGCTCAGGAAATTTGCGATATGGATTTTCCTCAACCAGCCAACGGCCGTCTGTACGACGCGCCCCAGCCAAAACCGATCCATCTGTGTTTACCACGTCCCCCACCGCGTTGACAACTGCTCCGGCTCCCACAACCACACCATCAACCTCCACGCTGCTCAGACCAAAGCCCCCCTTCATAATGGTTTGAAAACCGCCCCACTTCCCCACCGTCACGCCGGTACCGGCGCCAACGTTTCCCTGTGGCACATCTTCGTCAGTAGCATTTTGGCACGCCTGGTAACCTAAATCGGCGCCAGGGAGTCCCTGTCCATCGTTCATAAACAGGTCGTAAACAACGGCCGTCGGCACCAGCGGAATCGGCCGGATGGGAGTGTAATGCCCAATCTCACGTTCGGCCAGGTAACGCATGGCGCCATCGGCCGTGGCCAGGCCAAAGGCGCTGCCGCCGGTAAGCATCACCGCCTGAATAAACTGGATGGGCTTATCTGGCTGCAGCAGCACCGCTTCACGGCTGCCGGGTGCCGGACCGCGCACATCGACGCTGGCGACGGTGCTCGGCGGGCACAAAAAAACGGTGCAGCCTGTATGATGTTGTTCGTTAGTTGCATGTCCAATCTTCAGACCGGCTAAATTCATTGTAGATTATTTCCCTTCAGAGCTTGTGCTAGCATCCGGCTGAGATTGTCCAGGTCGGGTGGTTTGGACAACCATCCAGCCAGGCCCACTGCTTGCATCTTCTCTAATTCATCCCCTAAAGGATGTCCGGTTAGTAAAATAAGTGGAATTGTCAGATTTTGCTGCTGCATGGCGTGTAACAGGGCAATGCCGCCCATCTCCGGCATGACAACATCACTCACAATTAAATCAATATCTTGTGCGCTTGTTTTTAGGAGGTGCAGTGCTTCACGGCCGTTTGCTACTTCAATCACCTCATAATTCAAAAATGTCAGGCTTCGCATCAGAGCCTGCCGTGCTGCAACATTGTCTTCAACCAACAATATAGTTTGTCCTTGCCCCTGGTGCAGCGATGCTCTATTGTAGGTTAAATCAGTGCTCTCAACATGATCGAGGCTTGGGAAATAGAGGGAAAATGTTGTTCCCTGCCCTTCCTGAGAACTTACATCGATAAACCCTTTGTGCCGCTCCATAATGCCGTACACCTGCGCCAGTCCCAGGCCAGTACCGACACCGACTTCTTTGGTGGTGAAAAAAGGTTCAAATATCTTGGTCAAGTTCTTTTTTGAAATACCGCTGCCATTGTCCGTCACTTGAATTTGAACCCAGTTACCGGGTGGCATTTCCATTACCGGTGAAGGCATCTCTGCCTTCGTCTGAATATGTGCCAAAGAAATTGTTAATCGTCCGCCATCAGGCATTGCATCCCGGGCATTAAAGGATAGGTTCATTATGACTTGCTGAATACGCGAAGGATCAGCTTTGATCAAGAAAGCTTCCTCATCGTAATGCAGTTCAATTTGGATATGCTCAGGCAGCGTACGTTCGAGGAGCCTGATAAACTCCTTCATAAACGGCAGCAGGTCAAGGGGCTTCCGCTCTATTACCGACTGCCGACTGAAATCCAAAATTTGCTGAATTAGATCGGTCGCCCGCTTGGCTTGTCTCTCGATTGTGATCATCTTTTCTTGTGTGCTTTGCTGCAGTTCCGCTGACCTTAAAATGAGTTGGCTGTAAAGAACAATAACGGCCATGATATTGTTAAAGTCATGGGCAATGCCGGATGCCAATTGGCCTACAGCCGCCAGGCGCTCCTGCTGCCGCAAATGCTGCTGAATATCCCTTTCTTGCGTGACATCACGCAAAACCAACACCCAGCTGGAATTTTCCAGGTCTGGTTCGACAGGCCGGGCAATTGCTTCAAAAACGTGATCGGCAAACACAATCTCGTGCCATAGGCCTTTGGGAGGTGATGTCAGCAGGTCACGCATGGGCCGATTGCCTAGCCGGGTTAAACGGCCGTTGCCCAACTCTGGGGCCAAAATTGCCAAAAATTGGTCAGCAACTGGATTGGTCATGTGGATGGCACCATCAGCCGAAAGCAGAAAAACGCCCTCAGGCACAGAATACAATATCTGCTGCAGCTGCGTCTTGCTCTGGCGCAGCTGCTCCTCGGCCTCGTGACGCTCTGTAATATCATAGCCAACAGCCTGTACTTCCAGGAGACGGCCGTTTTCGTCAAAGATGCCCCGGTCTATCCAGCGCAGCCACAGGATACGGCCGTCGGCCATTGTCAAACGGTGCTCATTAACTCCCGTCGGTTCTTCCGGCGTCAATCGAGCAATCTTATTTTTCAGATTCTCGGCAACATACTCTTCCAACAACAGCCATATTTTCTGGCCTAATAATGATTCCGATGTACCCCCAAAAACTCGCGCGTAAGCTTCATTAGCAAACAAAATGGTGCCGTCTGCTCTAAAACGCACAATTAATTCCGTCTGATCTTCAACAATGGCCCGGTAGCGAACTTCACTCTGGTACAGAGCCTCTCTGGTTGTTTTTGCCTCGGTAATATCCTCGGTGAAGATAACAATCCCGCCGATGGCTTGTTCGGCCGTGTACCAGGGTCGCACCTCCCATCTTAGCCATTGCGTTCTCCCCTCCATTCGCACAAAAGGGTCCTCGTCAGCCCGTATCACTTCGCCTTCAAGGCCGCGACGGTGGATTGCCCGCCAACGATCTGGGATTTCGGGAAACACGTCATAATGGGAGCGGCCAAGAATGTCTTCATCTTCCAGGCCGTAGTCTAACAACCACCTCTGGCTGTAAGCCAGATAACGCATCTCCCGATCAAACATGGCCAAAGCTGCTGGGGCATGTTCAATAAACAGTTGAAGTTTCTTCTCGCTCTCCTGCAACGCTAACTCAACACGTTTGCGTTCAGTGATGTCGCGATTGATAGCCAAAACGCTAATTGGCCGGCCATCTTCATCACGCACCAAATTGACGGAGGCAAATACATAGATGTCATGCCCATCTTTGTGCCGCTGAATGGCTTCGCCTCGCCACTCCCCTTCAGCCTGGAACTGGGCAAGCACCTTCTCGCGCTGGATAGTGGGGTAACTGGTGGGTATCAACTCCCCCATTTTCTTACCCAACACCTCATCAGATCGCCAGCCGTATAAAGCCTCTGCGGCGCTGTTCCAGCTTTGAATCACAAAGTCTAAATCGGTTGTGATGATGGCATCGGAAATACTTTGCAATAATAGAGCCTGGTATCGTCGCCATTCTTCGGCTTTGATGCGCTCGGAAATATCACGTACCACTGCCAGCAGATTGCCGTCGGGCATTGTGGTTACCCGCACCTCTGCGGAGAAAAGCGTGTCATCTTTCCGTTTGAGCTGCCACACGCGAAAGTATTCAGATGTGGTCTGTATTTGCCTGAGTGCCGGATGGATGTGCTTGATCTCTTGCGGCGCAACAATGTCTGAGGCATGGAGGCCAACCAGTTCATCACGCGTGTAGCCCAACATGCTGCACATCGTGGGATTTGCATCCAGATAGTAACTTTGCGGATCAGCAATAAGAATGCCGTCCGGTACATATTCGAAGAGTAAGCGATAATGGGATTGTTGAAAATTCATTTCCATCGTGTCAAAATGGTTTCGCGCTGGAACATCCTTATTGTTAGATAGATAAGAATCGCATCTAGAAAGACGAGCGCAACGGCCGTTACCAAAATCAGCTCCTGGCTCAACAAAAACAGGCCAAACGATTGACCCATCATTACCAGGATCACGGGCAGCACCACCGCCCCAGAAAGCTGCTCTGCTGTGCGCGGGTCAGACACCCGTGAGGAAATCATCATGGCGGCACATACCGATAACACGGCCAACAATGGCCCCACCAGAAAGACCGCCAGCAGCCACATGGGATCAACGATGCGGGCAAACACATCAGCATTTGTCATGAGTCTGGCGGCAGTCAGGTAAATGCCAAACGAAACCCAGGTCACCACGATTGCCGGTAAAACGGCCGCAGCCGCCTTACCCACAATCAACTCCATGGTTGTAATGGGCGTGGCCAGCAGCGGCTCCAAACTTCGTGTTGATTTCTCGCCGACGATGCTGTAAGCAGCAATCGTCACCGGCACCATCACCGGCAAAATCATAAACAGCAGCGTAAAAATATTAAGCAGGTAAACCTGAGTGCAATCCGCCTCGCTTAAATCAACACACATATCACCCAAAAATTCATCCGGCAGCTCGTCCAAATCATCAGACGCGGTGGACGTTGAGGTCATTTCTTCCGGCGTCAGGTTTTGGGTTGTGGCCAGCATGATGATGGGCAAGGCAGTCAGCAGCAGCGGCAGGAAGGCAACAGAAAAAAGAACCAGCTTATTCTTAAAGACTTCGGCCCACTCTTTATCAACAATGGTTCTAATTTTGTCCATCTGCTTCCTCCGCATCTACTTCACTGACCAACTGCAAATAAATATCTTCCAGCGAGTGGCGCAGTTCGCCTACAAACTGGATATTCTGCCCCCCGTTTACCAACAGCCGGATCATTTCAGGATTGTGCGTTTCGGGATCATCAATCGCCACCACAAGCTTGTTTTCAACCGCTTCAATCTTCTTCACATAGGGTAAATTTTGCAAAATAGGCAAGCCCGCTTGTGCTTCATGAGCCAGATGGAAGACAACCTGACGGCCGTATAATTGCTTGCGTAATCCTTCCGGCGTATCCAGCACCCGCAGGCGCGACTTAAACACAGCCACCCGGTCACATAGCCGGTCCGCCTCGTCCAGATTGTGGGTGGTGAGGAAAATGGTGCGCCCCTGCCCCTTCACCTCGCCAATAAAGTCGCGCACCAGGCGGGATGCTTCGGGGTCCAGTCCGGCCGTTGGCTCATCCAGGAAGAGGATGCGCGGCTCGTGCAGCAAGGCGCGAGCAATGGCCAGCTTTTGCCGCATCCCTTTACTGAAGGTGCCGGTGGCGTCGTTGCGTCGCTCCCAAAGACCCAACATGCGCAGATATTTTTCTACCTGCCCGGCAATATCGTTCACTTCATACAAACGGGCATAAATAGAGAGATTTTTGTGCGCCGACAGCCGCTCATACATCCCCGGCGTCTCCGTCAGGATACCCACATTGCGCCGAATTTCAATATCCCCTTGCCCCAGCTTGTGGCCCATGAGCACGGCCGTTCCCGACGTCGGCGCAATCAGGCTGGTGAGCATCCGCACCGTGGTCGTCTTACCCGCGCCATTTGGCCCGAGGAAGCCAAACACCTCCCCTTCTGGAATGGAGAGCGTGAGGCGGTCAACGGCCGTATTGTCATCAAACTTCTTGGTTAAATTAGTTGTTTCAATCATTGTTCTATCTATGTTCTATCTATGTTCTATCTATGTTACTTGCTATGCGAAATTGCTATGAATATTTACTGCGTTCTAACGAATCGCCAGAGATTTCTAGAGGGGTTAACGGCCGTAGCTCCGGCAGCGGCGGCGGTTCAGCCACAACTGGCTCTGGCTCGCGCAGCCAAAAGATAATTCCCACACTCACAACAGCCAACAAACCCAGTACAAATTCTGACCAAACAATGCCCCAGGTCCGAAAAATATAAACCAAAGCGCCATCGATGGCGGCATGCCACAAAATCCCGGCCGCCAGCCAGCGCAGTTGTCGCCGCGTAATCGCTTGCAGCACCAGCAGCGACGCCGCAAGATGCAGCATGATGGCAAATACGCGCTCCACGGCACCATACAAAGCCTGCGGAGCCGGCACGCTAAACAACGCCTCAATTTGCTGGTCCACCAACGTAAGTTGATCAACAGGAACAGTTGCTAAAATCCCTTGAAACTGACCTTCACGCAGCCCCAGCAAAATAACAAAGTTGATCGACCCCAGCACGCCCACCAAAATGGCCTCGAGACCGCCATGACCTATGCCCACCATTAACCCTTGGCGCCAGCTTCGCGCATCTTTGGCCCAAAAGCGAAACGTCAGGTAACGGACCACGCCTTCAAATGTACCGGCCGAAAGCCCTAGAAAAATTGAGAGTGCCAGTAAACTGCTGCCATTAAATAAGTCCAACTGCTGCAAAACGAGCCAGTTGAACGGAAGATGACCCACTTGAGACAAAATAAAAGCAGCGGCGCCGATGCCAAACAAGCCCCACCCCACCCGGTGCGGCACGGCTATTTTTCGCGCCAGCACAATGGGCAAAACGATCATCAACAAAAAGTTCAACGTCAACAGAGCGGTAATCATCCCTTACTCCTTCGCCAGGGAATTGTAACACGATTTGGCGCAATCCGTGGGTCAAATGGCCTGGACTATTGGCGCGGCTGGCTGTTTATTTTGGGCCACTCCGCTATAATGGATCGGCTAAGCAAATCACAGAAAGCCTTTTGAAATTGAAAGCAAGGTTGGCCGTTCCCTCCCAAAACAGGAGTGTCCATGATGGATGACGCAACAATGAATCTTCCCCCAATTGAAGAAATTGAACAGTTGGTAACTGAGGGCAAACTGAGTGAACTGCAACAGTTGCTCGATCCGATCCATCCGGCCGACATTGCTGTGCTGCTAGACGAGTTGGAGACAGAAACGGCCGTCACCCTCTTCGAACTGCTGCCCATCGAAATTGCCAGTGAAGTGCTGGATGAAACTGGCGGCCAGATACGCCAGGAACTGGTTGAGAAGGTCGATGATGAACGGCTGGCCGACCTGCTCGACGAGCTGCCCATGGACGATGCGGCCGAATTCCTGGAAGATTTGCCCGACGAAATCTCTGACCGGCTCATTGGCCTCATGGAGCCGGAGGAAGCGGCCGAAGTCCAGGAGCTGTTGGCCTACGAAGAAGAAACCGCCGGTCGCCTCATGACCCGCGACGTTGTCGCCCTGCGCCGCCAATGGACCGTCAGCGAAACATTTAACTACCTGCGCTCGCTGGAAGATGCCGAAACGCTACATTACCTGTACGTGGTTGACCGCGACAATAAGCTCATCGGCGTAGTGCCGCTACGCACCCTGATTCTGGCCCAACCGGACCAAACCATTGAATCGCTCATGAGCAGCGATGTAGCCTCCATACCCGTTACGGCCGACCAGGAAGAACTGGCAGAATTTGTATCTCGCTATGACTACTTCGTCGTGCCCGTCGTCAGCGAGTTGAACGAGTTGCTTGGCGTGGTCACCGTCGATGACGTGTTAGACATCTTCGAAGAAGAGGTTACCGAAGATATCCAACGGCTGGGTGGTAGTGAACCACTCGACCAACCCTACTTTGCCGTCTCCGTTTTCCAAATTGTGCGCAAGCGGATTGGCTGGCTGCTGCTGTTGTTTGTAGCCTCTACCCTCTCTGGTGAGGTGATTCGTTTCTTCCAAAACGAGCTGGATTTGGTGGTGGCGCTTGGCTTCTTCATCACCCTCATCACCGGCACGGGCGGTAATGCCGGCTCGCAAACGGTGGCCACCATTATCCGGGCCATCACGCTGGACGAAGTGCGGTTGAGCAACCTCAGTGCTGCCTGGTGGCGCGAGGTGTCGGTTGGGTTGCTGCTGGGCCTGGTGATGGGTGCCGTGGGCATTGTGCGGGCGCTGCTGTGGAACACGGGGTACGAGGTGGCGTTTGTTGTGGCGCTGACGCTGCCTATCATTGTTGTCTGGTCTACTACGGTGGCCACGGTCATTCCCGTGGTAGCAGATCGGTACCGCATCGATCCCACCGTCATCAGCGGCCCGATGATTGCCACCATTGTGGATGCCACCGGGCTGCTCATCTATTTCTCGCTGGCCAAATGGATTCTGGGGATATAAATGAGTGACCAAACTGAAATTCCAAAGGAACTGATCCAAAAGATTTACGAGGCAGACCATGTGGCTGTGCTCACAGGTGCCGGTATCTCTGCCGAGAGCGGCGTGCCCACGTTTCGCGAAGCACAAACCGGGCTGTGGGCCCGGTACGATCCCCAGGAACTGGCCACGCCGCAGGCGTTTCAGCGCAATCCTAAGCTGGTTTGGGAATGGTACACCTGGCGGCGAGAATTAATTAGCCAAGCCGAACCTAATCCTGGTCATTTGGCGCTGGCGGAGGTGGCGACAATGGTGCCCAGGTTCACGCTCATCACGCAAAATATCGACGGGCTGCACCAGCGGGCCGGCAGCCAAAATGTGATTACGCTGCACGGCAATTTGATGGAGACGAAATGTTTTGCCAACGAGCATCCGGTAGAAGATTGGCCGGAAAGTGACGAAGTGCCGCCCCATTGCCCCATCTGCGACAGTTTGCTACGGCCGAATGTGGTCTGGTTCGGCGAAAATTTACCGGCAGATGCGCTGCAAACGGCCGTTCACGCTGCCGAATCATGCGATCTCTTTTTGTCTATCGGCACCTCTGCTCTGGTGCATCCGGCCGCCTCGCTGCCGTTGATAGCGCTGGAGAATGACGCTACCATAGTGGAGGTGAATCCGCAATCGACCCCCCTCACCCGCTGGATGGATTTTGTACTCACCGGCGCGGCAGGCAAGCTGTTGCCCCGGCTGGTAGCCAGCCTGAAGGAAGCAGTGAACAAGGACGCATAAGGTGCACTCAGTCACGTTTCACGTTTCACGCTTCACCAAAGCTTTACATAAGCCAGCTTGTGGTTTATACTGGTGCCGTGAACGGCCGTTATCAAACAATCAGTCGGCCAACGGGTACCAATGGCAAAAGAGGACGCTAACGAGAAAGTTGTTCCCCTCGGGGTGGTATTTATCACGATTGGCTTCATGGTAGTGCTGCTTGCTGCCGCGGTCCTGTTCATTAATCCATCCATAGCCCAATCAGCTTCAGCCAACGCCCCCTTGCCGGTAATCACCGTTGTTATTACGCCCATCCCTGACGCAACTGCTGAAGCGGCAACGGCCGAAGAAAACAGCACCGAAATTACCCTACCCGCCGGCTTCGTTTCCCTGAAAGATGCCCCACGCGGCAGCCTGGACCATCAACCGCGGCGCATTGTCATACCCAACATTGAGGTGGATGCCCCGGTGGTCGATGTGAGTTTAACGGCCGTTGAAAACGAGGGGCAAACCTATTACCAATGGCAGGTGCCCACCGCCTATGAAGCCGGTTGGCACAATACCAGCGCACCGTTGGGGCAGCCGGGGAACACCGTGCTCAATGGCCACCACAACATTCATGGCGAGGTCTTTGGCGCGCTGGTTGATCTGGAAACCGGGGATGAAATTATCGTCTATGACAAAGTTGGACCCCACCATTACACCGTGGCCGATGTGCAAATCTTGCCGGAGCGCGACCAGCCGCTTGAAGTGCGTAAGGAAAACGCCACATGGATTCAGCCAACAGACGATGAACGGCTTACGCTGGTAACCTGTTGGCCGCATACCGACAATACCCACCGGCTCATTGTGGTGGCTTACCCCGCCGAGTCAAGTTCAAATTGATTGTTTGTCTTACTTTTAGGAGGTCAATGATGAAACAGAAGAAAAAACGTACCGGCTTATCAATCCTTTTGTTAAGCGCCATCTTGCTGCTGGTAGTTGGCACCGTTCAAGCCCAGCAAGGCGAACAAGGTGACACCGGCTACATCACCGGGGCAGTATACAAGGACGTCAATGGAGATGGTGTCTGTGTCGACACCGGCGTGAAAGGCGAGGACCCGGTTGAAGGCGTTACGATTGAATTTGTTAGCAGTGATGAACAAACGGTGGTTACCCTCTTTACGGCCGATAACGGCACCTACGGCCTGGCAGACGCCGGCGAAAGCTACTGGCGCGTAACGGCCAAACCTGATCCCACCAAATATTTCGTCACCTCAGAAAATCCCCTGTACGCACCTGTCTTGCCGGACCAGGGATTGGTGCAAACCGGGTACAACTTCTGCGTCAGCGATGGCACCATTGTTAATCCTGACGGCACCAATGCGGTAATTATATTGCCCATTTTGCCGGAATCTGGGGCGGCGGCCAATGCAAGCAATTTGTGGGTTTGGGTCACGGCCGTATTCGGGCTGGGTCTCATCGGCACAGGAATTATTCTGGAAGTGAAGCGGCGCGTCAGCTAATTTACCTCACGGCAGCAGCAGCACCTTGCCAATATTGTGGCGATCTTGTAAATAATGGTGGGCTGCTGCTGCCTCAGCCAAAGAAAAGGTGCGGTCGATCTTGGGCCGAAACAGCGCCTCATCGTACCAGGCGATAATTTGCTTCATCCACGGCCGCATCATCTCCGCCTGATCCCACATCCGCCCTATATTAACGCCGATAACCGCTTTGTTGTCATTCATCAGCCGGATCGGTGTGTAAAAAGGGAGCATGATCAGGCCGCGCAGCACCGTCCACCAGGACCGCCGTTTGCCAGGGGCAAAGCTGCTGACACCAAAATGCACCAAACGGCCGCTGGGCATCAGCAGCCGGTAATTTTTGGGCCAGTGCACCCCGCCCAGCGGGTCCAGCGCCAGATGAACCCCTTTGCCGCCGGTCAGGTCCATTATCACCCGCTCATAATCCCGGTTTCTATAATCGATGGCATGATCCAGGCCGTGGGACAACAAATAATCATGCTTTTCGGGCGAAGCCGTGCCAAACGTTTCTGCGCCTAAAATACGGCACAAATCCAGAACAGCCAGCCCAACGCCACCGGCAGCACCATGCACCAGCACCTTCTCTCCGGCGCGCAAGGAACCCATCACCACCAGCATCATGTATGCCGTCAGGTAGGTCAGCGGTATCGCCGCGGCATCCTGGGCGCTCATCCAGTCGAGCCGTTTAAACACCTGTTTGTACGGGACGCAGACCACATTGCTGTACCCGCCGAACCGGGTAAGGGCAAAAACGGCCTCACCCTCACGAAAATCGGGCACGCCCTGCCCGATTAAATCAATTTTGCCGCTTACTTCATAGCCAGGCACATAGGGCAGCGCAGGTGCATCGGTATAAATACCCAATCGCCCCAGCACATCGGCAAAATTGACGCCTGCGGCTTCAACCCGAATGCGCACCTCACCATTGCCTGGAATCGGGTCCGGGGCATCTTGCAGCCGCAGCACCTCGGGCGGGCCTGCTTTTTGAATCCAAATTTGTTGCATTCAAGAATTATAGCGCGGGCGGCGGATTGCAGCCGAAAATCGCCGGGTTAGGTGAACAGTAGTACCTAAGCGTCCCTAAAATTATGTCATGTGGTACCTAAGCGGGAGTGTTCTATACATTGACAGAAAATAGAATAAGCTATAAAAGAAACATAAAATTTCAGGGGAAATGATTATGACAGTTGGAAAGAATTCTTTACAGGAAACGGCCGTTTTCAATCAATCCATCCAGGAAACTCGGCAGCAGGTGCAAACCGCGCTAGAACTGGTGATGGGTGATTCTTCACCTGAGATGTTAAATGAGATGGCAAGCATCTTTCTGGAGGATGCTGTACCGCTTATTGACCGAATGAAAGTGGGGCTTTCTAATGGTGATTTTACGGCCGTTTGTGAAGCAGCCCATGCGTTAAAGGGCAGCAGCGCAACCATTGGCCTGGACCAGTTTGCCAATTTCTGCCTGGCTGTGGAAATAAGCAGCAAACAGAATGAAGGAATATCTGTGAGCAATCATCTAAAAACATTAGAGCGCGCTTACGTCCACGTTGAAAAAGCGTTAAACACTTTTCTTCTATAAAGCAAAACGCAAAATGCAAGCTAGAAATCTTCAGTCTCAACTAAATAAGCTGAAGCTTAACGATGCATCACCATCGTCACCGGAACAGTGGCAGCAATTTCTGCACCTGGTAAACAGCACTTACCAGGAGTATGAGAAAAGACTATCGGCCAACAAGCTGATCAACGAGCTCCTGACCATATCTTCCTCCACATTAGACCCCATTGAAATTTTAGCAACAATCTGCGAAAAGCTGGCCCGCAACTTTAATATGCCGCAAGCGGCCGTCGCCATATTGAATGCGGAAGAAACGGAAGGTCATGTCGTTGCTGAATACCTGGCTGAAGGACGGCCGTCTGCCCTGGGCATCATATTTTCCACAGACGATGGTGCCACAGCCCAGTTGATAAAATCCCGCAAACCGCTTGTTATCTCTGACGTCAGAACCGACCCTCTAATCACCACCTCACGAGATGTATTTGGCTATCGCGAGACTATCACCTTGCTCCTTGCACCCATTATTGTCGGCGGGCGCGTGATTGGCACCTTTGGCATGGACTCACTCACGGAGCATGACTATGCGTCTGACGACATTGATTTGGTTCAGCAAGCAATGGCCACCGCCGGCCAGGTACTCTCTAATGCCCAACTTTATACAAAACTTCAAGACGAGCTTGCCGCTCGCAAGCAGGCCGAAGAAGAACTATCCTCACTTTATCGTGCCTCCACCCAACTGCTAACGTACGCCAGCCTGGAGGAACTTTCCAAACAAATTGCTGAAAACCTCGTTGAAGAGTTTAATTTTGCCGATTGCAGTGTTTTGCTGTTGGAATCACCGCTCGAGTTAAATGACGAGGTAATCCCACAGCAAGTTTGGTCATCTAACCAGCTTAAAAGAACTGCCTTTGTTGGTGATTATGAACACGAGGTTGCCTTGACGATTCCCCTGGATGGCACCGGGCTGATTGCAACCTCTGTGCGTACCAACCAGGTGATTTACAGTCCCGACGTCAGCCTGGATGACCGCTATCTAAGTTACGACAGCAAAACGTCGACAGAGCTGGTCATCCCCCTACGCGTTGGCGATCAAATAGTGGGTGCCCTGGACATGCAAAGTCCGGAAAAAGACGCTTTTGACGGACGGGCCATTGCCATTGCCCAGGTGTTTGCCGAACACGCCGGCCTGGCATTGATGAGCGGACTGCTTACCAACCAACTGCGCCAACGGGCCCAAGAACTGCTGGTGGCTAAGGAAGCAGCCGAACAAGCCAACAAAGCCAAATCCAACTTCCTGGCCAACATGAGCCACGAAATTCGCACCCCGCTCAATGCTATCATTGGGCTAACCAACCTTCTTTTAGATACAGAATTGACGGCAGAACAGCAAGACTTTGTAGAAACCACACACCGCAGCGGCGAAGCGCTGTTAAATATTCTGAACGACATTTTGGACTTTTCAAAAATTGAGGCCGAAAAGCTAGAGCTGGAAGAACAGCCTTTTGATGTGCGTAGCTGTGTTGAAGAGGCACTTGACCTGGTCGCTTCAAAGGCAGCCAAAAAAGGGGTAAATCTGGCCTATTATGTAGAAGATGAAGTTCCACTTTACGTAAATGGAGACATTACCCGGCTGCGGCAAATTTTGGTGAATTTAATTGGTAACGCCGTCAAATTCACCAATGAGGGTGAAGTTGTTGTATTTGCTTCCAGCCGGCTGCGACAAAATGGCAAGCATGACCTCTATTTTGCCATAAAGGATACGGGCATCGGTATTCCCCAAGATCGCCTGGATCGTTTATTCCACTCATTCAGCCAGGTAGACGCCTCAACAACTCGCCAATATGGGGGCACAGGCCTGGGTTTAGCCATTTCCAAGCGGTTAACGGAATTAATGGGCGGCGAGATGTGGGTAGAAAGTGAAGTAGGCAAAGGCTCAATTTTCCATTTTTCTATCCAGATCACCCAAGCTGAAAAGCTTTTCAATGAAAATTCAGTCAATAATTCTCATCTTTTGCATAACCGGCACGTGCTAATTGTGGACGACAATGCAACCAACCGCACCATTCTGGCCAAACAGGCAGAATCATGGCAAATGGTCCCTCATTGCTTTAAATCCAGCGCCGAGGCCATTTCTGCCTTAAACCAAAACATTCATTTTGATGTGGCTATTTTGGATATGCAGATGCCGCATATGGATGGCGCAATGCTGGCCCAAATTATTCGTCAGAAATATAAAAATGAGTTGCCAATGGTCATGTTAACCTCACTTGGGCAGGCATTGCCAGAAGAACAGCGCGGTTTGTTTAATGCCCATCTAACAAAGCCGGTTAAAACATCCATTTTATATAACGCTCTGATCAATTTGTTTTCTGAAAAAGAAACGGCCGTACCCGCCTACAACAACAAACCTTTATTTGATCGCACCATGGGGAAACAGTTTCCCCTGCGCATTTTGTTGGCCGAGGACAACATCGTGAATCAGAAGGTAGCTTTGCGCATGTTGGAACGCCTGGGCTATCGGGCTGACGTGGCCGGCAACGGCCTGGAAGTGATTGAAGCGGTGGAACAACGGCCGTACGATGTCATCTTGATGGACGTGCAAATGCCAGAAATGGATGGCGTCAAAGCCACTAATCATATTCGTGAACGGCTGCTCGGCGGCCGACAACCTTTTATTATTGCCATGACTGCCAACGCGCTGGCCGGCGATCGGGAAAAATACATCAACGAAGGCATGGACGACTATATCAGCAAACCGGTTCGCGTAAACGAGCTTGTAGCAGTGCTGCAAAATAGCTGCACCAGAATACAAACACAAGACAGGTAACCGACAGTCATGGAATGGCCACAAACTCCCTATCTCCTGCTGCTGCTCCTCGCCGGAATTACGACGATTATGACCGCTGCTTTTGCCTTTTGGCAGCGGCATCTCAACAGTACCCAACGCAAAGAAACAGCGATTTTGCTGCAAAAAGCCAAAGAAGCTGCCGAAACCGCCGACCAGGCCAAAACCCATTTTCTCACCAATATGAGCCACGAAATTCGCACGCCGCTCAACGCCATCATCGGCATGACGGAAATGCTGCGCCAGACGCCGCTCAATGCCAATCAGAGCGAGATGCTTAACATCGCCGCCGAAAGCAGCAACAATCTGGCGCAGCTTATTAACAATATATTGGACTTTGCCAAATTAGAAAGGGGCAATTTAATCCTCAACCACCAATCCTTCGATTTGATCGACTGTCTGGAATCGGCCATCGACAACGTGAGCCAGGCGGCTAACAAGAAACAGCTTCAGCTTAACTATGAAATCGGCGAAGAAACACCCATTTGGTTGATGGGCGACCCCGTCCGTTTACGCCAGGTCTTGATCAATTTGCTGGAAAACAGCATCAAATTTACCGAAGAGGGTGGAATTGAAATTTTTGTGTCGCACAGCCCTGAAGCAGACAATGTGGCGCTCCAATTTACAGTGCGGGACAGCGGCATTGGCATTGACCCCGAGCATATTCAGCTGCTATTCTCACCCTTCCAGCAGGTGGATGGGTCTATGACCCGAACCTATGGTGGCAGCGGCCTGGGCCTGGTTATCTGCAAGCGGCTGGTAGGGATGATGGGCGGCGATATTTCCATACAGTCGGATCCGGGTGCGGGAACGGCCGTTCAGTTTACTGCCCGTTATGCTGTGGCCACAGAAGCCTATCCACCGGCCGTCACCCTGCGGCAGCACAGAGCAACGCTGGCCGGAAAGCGGCTG
>CALBTC010000156.1 GCA_937967805.1 uncultured Anaerolineaceae bacterium | reverse complement strand
GAGGCGATGCAGTGGCCGGGCATCATCGGCCTGGGGGAGATGATGAACTTCCCCGGCGTTTTCAATAGCGACGACAAGATGCACGCTGAAATGGCGGAAACGATGAAGGCGGGTAAGGTGATTGGCGGGCATTATGCGTCGTTGGATTTGGGACGGCCGTTTCACGGTTACGTCGCCGGCGGTCCGGCCGATGACCACGAAGGCACCCGCATGGCAGACGCCATCGCCCGCGTGCGCCAGGGGATGAAAGCGATGCTGCGCCTGGGTTCGGCCTGGTACGACGTGGCCAGCCAGGTAAAAGCGATCACCGAGCAGGGGCTGGACAGCCGCAGCTTTATCCTGTGCACCGACGACTGCCACTCCGGCACGCTGGTGAACGACGGCCACATGAACCGCGTCGTGCGCCACGCCATCGCCCAGGGGCTAAAACCCATCACCGCCATTCAGATGGCCACATTGAACACCGCGCAGCATTTTGGCGTGGAGAAAGATATTGGCTCGATCACGCCCGGCCGCTACGCCGATATTATTCTTAGCCACGATCTTGTAGAACTGCCGATTGAGATGGTGATTGCCAATGGTGTAGTGGTGGCCGAGAACGGCCGTCTCACCACCGATCTCCCCCCCTACAGCTACCCCGACTTCGCCAAGGGCACCGTCAAGCTGGGCAAAGAACTCACCGCCGAATCCTTCGACATCCACGCCCCGGCAGGCCAAAAGACGGCCAAAGTGCGCACGATTGGCGTGGTAGAAAACCAGGCCCCCACCCGCGCCGAAGAGCGCGTTTTACCGGTAGCCGATGGCCTGGTGCAGCTCGACACAAGGCTGGATGTGGCCCAAATCGCCCTGGTGGAACGGCATCAGGCCACCGGCGGCGTGGTCAACGGCTTTGTCGCCGGCTTTGGCTTCGACAGCCGCTGCGCCGTGGCCAGCACCGTGGCCCACGACAGCCACCACATGATTGCGGTCGGCACCAGCAAAAGCAACATGGCCCTGGCCGCCAATCGTTTAGGCAAAGTGGGCGGAGGCGTGGTGGTCTTTAAGGATGATGAGGAAATTGCCCTGGTGGAACTGCCCATTGCCGGATTGATGTCCAACGAACGGGCCGAAATTGTGGCGGAGAAAGCGGCGCGTATGGTCGCCGCCATGCGGGAATGCGGCTGCACGCTCAACAACGCCTACATGCAACTCAGCCTGCTGGCCCTCGTCGTTATTCCCGACCTGCGCATCTCTGATTTAGGACTGGTGGATGTCAATAAATTTGAGGTGGTACCGTTGTTTCTGTAGGTCAATTTTTAAAAATTGACCAACTACAAACCGCGCTCGCCGCGAATGTAGGGAACGCCGAGAGCCGCCGGTGCGCCCAACCGCTTGCGGGCTACCGCTCGCGAGCCAATCACCAGGGCGATGATCGTCAAAATGAAGGGCATCATCTGCAAGAAGAAGCCAAAGTTAGAGTTCACGAATAATGGATTACGGAAACCAAATAAAGTTGCCGGTCCTTGCAAATCCAGAATGCCGCGCCGCAGCGCGCCAAACAGGTACCCCCCCAGCGCCGCCCGCAGCGGGTCCCACTGAGCAAAAATGACCAGCCCCACGGCAATCCATCCCTGGCCCGACGTCGTTTGAATGCTGTACCAACCCGGCGACACAGACAAACTAATCGTCGCCCCGGCCAGGCCGGCCAGGCAGCCGCCCACAAACACGTACAAATAGCGCAAACGATAAACGTTCACCCCCATCGTATCGGCCGCCTCCGGCTTTTCACCAACAGCGCGCAGGTGCATACCCGGACGCGTGCGGTAAATGTAGTACCAGGCCAACGGCGCAAAAATGTAGCCCACATACACCAGCAAGCTGTGATCAAAAAAGAAAATGGGACCAATTACCGGAATTTGAGATAGTAAAGGAATGTCAAATGAAGGCACCAGCGGCGGATTTTGCCCGGTAAGCCCTTCGCCCAGCACCAGCGCTAGGCCAGTGCCCAAAAAGGTCAATGACAGACCGCTCACCACCTGATCCGCTTGAAAATGGATTGAGACCAAGCCGTGCGCCAGGCTGATGATGCCCCCGGCCATCATCGCCACCACCAAACCCAACCAGGGGCTACCCGTGCTGAGCGAGGTGCTAAAGCCGGCCATTGCCCCCAACAGCATCATCCCCTCCACGCCTAAATTAAGAATGCCGGAGCGCTCTGCAAATATTTCGCCGATGGCGGCAAAGAGCAGAATGGTTCCGGTAGCCAAACCTGCGTGTAAAATGATGATCGGGTCCATGTTTAACTCCTACGTAAATCGAACATCCTTGTTCGATGTCCGAACAAGGATGTTCAGACTACAGGTTTGCATTCATGGTGGTCGGCAAATACAAGAAATCGTTCGCCTCTGCAAATAGATCCCCGCCTTCGCGGGAATGACAGGGAAATTCTAATGACGAACAAGGCGAATTTTGTAGCGCAGCAGCACATCGCTGCTGATGACCATGAATAAGACGATGCCCTGAAGCAAGTTAGACAAACCAGACGGCTGAATTTCGCGACCGGCAACGATGAGTGCGCCAAACAAAATAGAAACCAAAATCACTGCAAAAGGATTGAGCTTGGCCAGCCAGGCGATGATAATGCCGGTAAAACCGTAACCGGGTGAAATACGCTCTTGCAGGCGATGCACCACGCCGCTAACTTCGGCCATGCCGGCGAGCCCGGCAAGCCCGCCAGAGAGCATCATGACAAAGACGATATTGCGCGTGATATTGATGCCGGCGTAGCGGGCAGCGTCGGGATTGTCGCCAATGAGCTTGATTTCGTAGCCCCAGCGGCTGCGCTCAATGATCCACCAGACAACAACGGCCGCAACCAACCCAAACACCAATCCCAGATGCAGCGTAATGCCGGCAAAGGCGCTGATCTCACGGGCGTAATCGGCTAGGCGCGGCAGCCAGGCGTTGCGCTCAAACACTGGCGTCATCTGGAATCCGGCGTCTGACCAGCGATCAAAAATCCAAAAATTGTTCCACAAAATAGCAACGTAGTTGAGCATGAGGGTGGTGATGATTTCATTTACCTGGTAGCGAGCTTTGAGGTAGCCGGGAAAAAAGCCCCAAATTGCGCCGCCTAACATGCCCATGATCATCATCATGGTGATGACGATGAAGCGCGGCGTTTCCGGGCCAACCAGGGGCACGAGCACCACCAGGCTGGCGGCAAAAGCGCCGATATAAAACTGTCCCTCGGCCCCGATATTCCACAGCTTCATCTTGAAGGCCACGGTACAGGCCAGCCCGACCATGATGAGCGGCGTCGCTTTAACAAGGGTGTCGGAGAAGACGGGCCAACTGCCAAAGGTGGCGTCGAAAAAGAAGCGCAGCACCACCAGCGGCTGACCGCCAATAATCTTGAGAATAATACCGGCGATGATAAAAGCGATGACAACTGAGCCAAAGGAGGTAGCAGCGGGCAGCCAACGAGGAATATCTTCGACTCGTTTTTCGATTTGCAGGGTGTAAGGAAAGGCTCTTTTCTCGTTTGCGGGAGTCGAGGTACTCATGCTTAATCCTCTTTTTTCACGCTGCCGGTCATCATGAGGCCAATTTCGTTAATATCAGCCTTGTCTGCCTCGACGACGCCCATGATTCGGCCGTCATAAATCACGGCAATCCTATCACTTAGCGCCAGCAATTCTTCCAGCTCTTCCGAAATGAGCAGGACGGCCGTTCCATTCTCCCGTTGTTCCAGCAGCAGCGTCTGAATCGCCTCAATGGCCCCCACATCCAGACCGCGCGTGGGCTGAACCGCTACCATCAGTTCCGGTTCGGCCGAAATTTCGCGGGCCAAAATCACTTTCTGCAAATTGCCGCCAGACAGCTTGCGGGCCATCGTCTCCACGCTGGGGGCCAAAATATCGTACTTCTGCTTCAGCTTGCGTGCCCGTTCACGAGCGCGGGTGAAGTTAATTTGCCAGCCGGTGCTGATAGGCGACCGGCGATAGCTTTTCATGATGGTGTTTTCGGTAATCGTCATGTTGGGCGCGCTGCCCACGCGGGTGCGATCTTCCGGCACGTGAGACACACCGGTGCGTATGGCCTTGATGGGCGGCTGGTTGGTCACGTCTTCACCGTTGACCAGGATAGTGCCGCTGCAGGGACGCAGCCCGGTGATCACCTCTGCCAATTCACTTTGGCCGTTGCCCGCTACCCCGGCTATGCCCAAAATCTCGCCACTGCGCACTTCCAGCGAAACGCCGCGCAATGCCGGGAAATTTTTGTTGTTCATCGCTTTAACGTCGCGCATGGACAAGACGACCGGGCCGGCTTCGCGCGGCTCTTTTTCTACCGCAAAAACAACGCTGCGGCCCACCATCAGTTCAGCCAGCTTCTCGCGCGTCATGCCCGCCATCTCCTGGCCTTCGGCGGTGACTTTGCCTTTGCGCAAAACGGTGATGCGGTCGGCAACGGCCGTTACCTCGTGCAGTTTGTGGCTAATAAAAATGATCGACTTACCCTGGGCCACCATGGAGCGCATGGTTTGCATCAGGTCGTCAATTTCTTGGGGGGCGAGAACGGCCGTGGGCTCGTCCATGATCAAAATGTTGGCGCCACGATACAGCGTTTTTAAAATTTCCACTCGCTGCTGCTCTCCTACGGAAAGCTGCCAGATTTTTGCCTTGGGGTCTACCCGCAGGCCAAACTGCTCTTGCAGGGCCAATATCTTCTTGTCGTACTGGGCCAGATTCATAAAAAACTTGGGCTCATCCAACCCGAGCAAGATGTTCTCGGTGACGGTTTGTGTAGGCACCAACATAAAATGTTGGTGCACCATGCCAATTCCCCGAGCAATGGCGTCTTTAGGCGAATTGAAACTCACCGGCTGTCCATTTACGCGAACGGTGCCAGAAGCCTGCTTGTACAGGCCCGCCAGCACATTCATTAAGGTGCTTTTGCCGGCTCCATTTTCCCCCAGCAGCGCATGAATCTCCCCTTGCTTCAGCGTAAAGTTGACCCGATCATTGGCCAACACGCCCGGAAAGCGCACGGTCACTTCTTGCATTTCAACGGCGAGTGGTACGTTGCTCATGGCTGTGTCTCGGTGATCGGTAATGTCGCTACGCGACCACTATGTGTCCAGTGGCCGGTAATCGGTTTTGTACGGCTCACCGATTACCGACGCACTGATTACTGATTACGGTTACTGTTCAAGTTCGGGCAATTCGGCCGTCACGTTCTCGTTCCACCAATACATACAAGTGTCACACGGCGCGCCAAACTGAGCAAATCCATCGAGGTCTTCCTGTTCTAGCCTTTCACCTTCAGCCAAAACAACATTCCCTTGATTGTCGATGATGGGCCCGGCAAAGACATCAAAACGATCAAATTCACCGGCCAACATCTTTTCCAATGTATCACGGATCAACTGCAAATCTTCCTCTGGTAGTTCAGCTACGCCAGGTTGCAGCTCTTCGCCTTCCATGAAGCCCAGCAGTCCCATAGCGCCTGAATCGGCATCAAAGTATTCTGAACCGCCTTCGTATGTTCCAGCCATAGATCGTTCTACAATGTCTGCATAAACCGGCCCCCAATTCCAATACATGGATGTGAGGCAAGCATCAATGTTGCAGTTTTCGGAGTAATCATAGGTGATACCCCATTTGCCTTCAGGAGCAGCTTCGGCCGGTGCGGGCGTGTCAGCACCGGTCATCACCACCTGTGCGCCAGCATCAAACAAGGAAGAGGCGGCATCTTTTTCAATGATAGGATCGTGCCAGGTGAAGATCCAGCGAACATCGACGGTGCATTCAGGGCATGTTTCCTGTGCGCCCAGGGCAAAGGCATTGCCTAGCCGCAGTTCTTCGGGGATGGGGAAAGTGGCAATGTAACCGAGGCGAGGATTGCCGTCCATTTCGGCGCGGGATCCTGCCAGCATTCCGGCCAGATATTTCATATCTTCCATGGCGCCAAAGAGGTTACCAAAGTTTTCGCCATTGGATTTGAAGCCGCTGATGTGGATGATATCTACATCGGGGAATTCGCTGGCTACGGTTTCAGAGGCGTCCATATAGCCAAAGGAAGTGGTGAAGATTACGTCGAAGCCTTTGCGAGCCAGTGAGCGGATCACCTGTTCGGCGTCAGCGCCTTCGGCGACGTTTTCCACAAAGGCTGTGTGAACGTCTTCAACATTTTCTTGCACGTACATACGGCCGACATCATGCGCCTGCGTCCAGCCACCATCATCATGCGGGCCAACGTAGACAAATGCAACGTTATAGCAACCTTCGATGGCCGTGGGAATCTGGTAGCTGCCTTCTTGTTCAGCCTCACCCGTGCTGCTGCCACAATCTACGGCCGTTTCTGCCCCATCACCACTGTCAGCGGCAGTGTCATCAGCTTCAGGTTCATCACCGCCACCACAGGCAGACAACGTCAAGGCAAAGGCCATCATCAGCAGAAAAAAGATCCAAAGGGTTTTATTTTTCATCATTTACTCTCTCCTCAAAAGATTTTTACAGTTGCATCATGAAACCTGTTTAAATGATTTGTTTCGGCTCACCTCCTTAACTTATAGTTTCGCATTGGTTGCTAATTTCCATAATCGTACCAGCAGCCACTATTTGGGTCGAGTGTAAAGGGTACCGAAATATATCGGTCTTAATTAGTGCGGCATAACACTTGTATCGGGTGATATTGATCATATTTTGACCTGTTAATGACGGCCGTTCCAATTCTCAATCATCTCCAACTTTTGCTGATAAAAGGTAACTGCCCGCTCGCTTTTTGTCTCCTGGGCCAGCGCAACCGCCTGCTGCGCATCCTGGCGCGCCAGCTCCGGCTGCTGCAAACGCTGCTGCACCAGACTGCGCAAATGGTACAAATTGGCTCTAAACAGCGGATTGATGGGCGTTTCGGTCCAGGTGTCAACCGCCCGGATAGCTTTGTCCAGATAATCCAGCGCCGTCTGCCCCTGACCCTTGTCCAGCGCATGCTGCCCCAGCAAATTGTAAGCCATCGCCTGCTGGCGCGGATCGCTTAGCCCTAACTGCAGCGCTTTTTCCAGGTTGCGCACGGCCGTTCCCGGCACGTTCCCTTTGCCGCCGTGCTGCAACAGAGCCAACTGCAAATAAAATCCAGCCTCGTCGGGATTCTGCTCAATGGCCTGCTGCAGAAGCGTCATCGCCTTCTGCGGCGCACCACCCAGGCGCATGGCATCCACCACCTGCAAAGTTAGTGCCGCGTCATGTGGATTGAGCTGCCGCTGTGCTTGTAGCTGGGCAAAGGCCTGGGCATCCGCTACGCTCTCGTGCCCGACCATTTCAAACCAGCCGCGCCGGTTGGCCAGCCACATGAGCCAAAGCAAACCAGCATGAAAAACGGCCGTGGCCCCACTTAGAATAGGCGTCGCACCGAAATCATAAATCACGCGCCAATCACCAATGAAGGTGAGCGCGGTAAAAACAGGATAGTAGATGAGAGAAAAGTACAGCAGCATCTTCAGCGACTGGCGACCAAAGTAGCGTAGGGTCCGGCTTCGGCTCCAGTTGAACAGGGCAAACCAAACGGCCGCAAACAACAACGATCCAACTGTACCGCCCACACTAATGATCCATTCCTGCGTGGGCATAAAAAAGCGATCGGCCTGAACATAGCCCCAGTAAAAACCGTAGCCACAGTTGACCACGCGCCCGCCAAAGAGCCAGATGGGAATAGCGTGAAAATACTCATGGACGAGGACAGCGGGGGGAATGGCCAGCAAAAAAGACGCCGACTCCACCATTTGCATCTTGCGCTGCGTCAGCGGGGGCTGCCGAAAGCCGGACCAATCTTTTTGGATGCCCACGGCCAGCTGCACCGCCCGGTACGCTTGCAGCAGCGACAGGCCGTAAAAAATCAGCTCCAGGGGACTTGTCAGATCAATCCGAAAACAACCCATAGAAAATTATGAACTGTGAATAGCGAATTGTGAATTGTGAGTGAGCCTTGCTGCCGGCATTCATTCACAATTAATTGTTCACAATTCACGATTCACAATTGGGCGCGTTAGCGCCTAATTCGTAATCCAGGTGCCCGTCTCTTTGCGCATCGCCTGGCTAATACAGGTCGGGCTGGTGACGAGCGCCTGCTTGCCGCCATTATCCAGAAAATCGAGTACAGCTTCAACTTTAGGCTTCATGCTGCCGGGGGCAAAGTGGCCCTCTTGCAAATATTGGCGCAGTTGAACGGCCGTAATCTCTCCCAAATTCTCCTGCTGCGGCGTATTAAAGTGGATAGCCACCTGTGGCACACCGGTAGAAATCAACAGCAAATCCACGTCAAGCTGCGCCGCCAGCAAACCGCTAGCCCAATCCTTGTCGATAACGGCCATCACCCCCCGTATTTCGCGCAGCTCCCCCTTGTGGTTCTGCACCACGGGGATGCCGCCACCGCCCACAGCAATGACCACACCACCGGCCGACACCAACTGCCGGATAGAATCCTCCTCAACAATGCGTACCGGTCTGGGAGAGGCTACAACGCGCCGCCAGCCGCGTCCGGCGTCCTCCACCACCTGCCAGCCCTGCGCTTCAAACAGCCGTGCCTGCTCCTCCGCCATAAAGCCGCCAATCGGCTTGCTGGGGGATTGAAACGCCGGATCGTCTTCATCGACCAACACCTGCGTCACCACCGAAACAACCGGCACGTTTAAATCCCGGCTGTACAGCTCATTGCTCAACGCCTGCTGGAGCATGTAGCCAATCGCGCCCTGGGTATCGGCAACGATAAGGTCCAGCGGCGTGGTGTGTACTTCATGGGCTGCCAGCTCATTGCGGCGCAGGATGTAGCCCACCTGCGGGCCGTTGCCATGCGTCACGATTAAGCGCCAGCCATCTTCCACCATATCGGCCAGATGCAGACACGTTTCACGCACGGCATCCCATTGGTGGGGGATGTCGGGATTATTTTTATCGGTGATCAAAGAGTTGCCGCCAATAGCGACCAATGCTGTGCGGGACAAAGTGGGACCTCCAAAAATGCCTGTGGAATAGGCAAAAGTGTAGAGGCGAGATCATACAACACAGGGGGGATGGTGGCAAAAAGTGGCAGTGAAAAGCAAAAAGTGAGAAGTAGCAAGCTTGGTGCTGAAGCCTTGCCACCTGCCACTTGCTACTTGCCACCTGCAGCGTGCCATTTTTCTAGCAACTCTGCTTCTCGCTCCGGGGTGAGACCGCCGCGCCATTGGTAGTCATCCGCGCGGGTGGTTTGCCAGCCGAGCGTGTCGCGCACGGTTTTGAGCAACGGCCGAAACGTCAGCCCGGCAACAATCGCTTTTTGGCAGTTAAAGGAATCAAAGCCGGCATACTCGGCCGGAACCCAAAGCGGCATTTCTACATAGGGACCGACTTCATTCTCCAGCAAGAACGGCTCGCTGACCCAGGTAAATTGGGCATCGCTGCCCGAAACGTCGCGGCAGGTTTGCAGCACTTCACCCATGGTTAAACGGCCGTCCGGCCCCGTGGCGTTATAAGGTCCATACAGCCTGGCTTCCATGGCGCGCACCGTCCAGGCAGCCAGATCGCGCACGTCAATAAACTGCACCCGCTTGTCTGGCGAATCGGGGGCCAACACCTCGCCGCCCCTGGCAACGCGTGCCGGCCAATAGGTGAACCGATCCGACAAATCATGCGGACCCACGATGAGACCGGCACGGACGTGCAGGGCACGTTTTTCCCCCATTACCTCACCAGCGGCCTGCTCACACAGCACTTTTAGCGGCCCGTACGTTTCACCGGTGATTTCTTCCACCGTTTCATCTTCAATGGTGCCCACCGGACTGCTTTCATCTTGCCCCACCTGGCTGTTGTCGCTGTAAACCGACAGGGAAGAGATGAAGGTGTAGTGGTCCACCGCATCCTTGAGCTTTTCGGCAGAATCGCGCACGAGTCGGGGGAAGTAGCCACAGGTATCAATGACGGCGTCCCAGGAACGGCCGTCTAGCGCCGCCAATCCCCCATCCCGGTCGCCAATCAACGTTTCCACCTCGCCGTCGAATAAATCCGGGTTGCTCTGGCCACGATTAAACAGCGTCACATCGTGCCCCGCCGCCAGCGCATGGTTCACAATGGCTCGTCCCAAAAACCGTGTCCCACCAATCACCAACAGTTTCATGCTTAAAACTCCTTCACTTGTTGGTCAAGTTTTTTAGTGTTTAAAAAATAAACCGGGTAATGGTAGGGGCGACCCTCCGTGGTCGCCCAAATCAGGGCAGACACGGAGGTCTGCCCCTACCCAAAATCGTTGCCCGTTTTAATTCTTAAAATACAAAAAACTTGACCAACGATTTATCAGCCCGTTGCAGAGATTACCAAGCATAGCAAAGATTAGATGACTGTCTAGTGCCAAATAAATTAGCAGGTACAATACCGACATTAGCAAAATCCCATATTTCCCAAGGAGGAGCGAATGAAAATAAATGTTAACCAGGGTGAAATTCAGGCCATGGAAGCCGACACCCTCATCGTGAACCTGTTTGATGATGTGACGACACCCGCCGGTGCTACCGGGGCTGTAGACAAAGCATTGGATGGCGCGATCAGCGAACTGATTGCCAGCGGTGACCTGACCGGCAAGGCAGGCGAAGTAGGCGTTGTCTATCCGCGCGGCGCAATACCTGCCATGCGCGTGCTGGTGGTAGGCCTGGGCAAGCGAGACGATTTCAATCTGGAAGGCGTGCGGCAGGCGGCAGCCAGCGGCATCAAGCAGGCGCGCCAGCTCAAGGCCAAAAACGTGGCCACGATTGTTCATGGCGCAGGCGTGGGCGGGTTGGATGTGGAAACGGCCGCACAAGCCACAACAGAAGGCAGCCTGCTGGCGCTTTACCGCTTTGCCGCCACCAAAAAAGAGTCGGAGCCGCCGCACGAGATTGACTCGCTTACAATCGTCGAGTTCGATGAGAGCAAAATCCCGGCCATTGAAGCCGGCAGCCGGCAGGCGCAGGCAATTGCCGCCGGCGTGGCCCTGGCCCGCGATCTGGTCAACATGCCGCCGAACGTCGCCACCCCGACGAAGATGGCAGAAACGGCCGAATCCATCGCCAGCGAACACAACCTTAAAATCACCGTCGGCGACCGCGCCTGGGCGGCCGAACGCAGCATGGGTGGCTTTTTGGCCGTGGCCAAAGGCGCCGGCGAACCGCCCAAATTCATTGTGCTGGCACATAACGCCGACCGCGAAGATTTAGACACCATTGTTCTGGTCGGCAAAGGAATTACCTTTGACACCGGCGGCATTTCCATTAAACCATCAGAAAAAATGGAAGCGATGAAGTCAGACATGGGCGGCGCAGCGGCCGTTTTGGGGGCAATGAAAGTGGTGGGGGCGCTGGACCCGCCGCTACGCGTTATCGGCATTGCCCCCTGCACCGAAAACATGCCCGACGCCAACGCCTACCGTCCGGCCGACGTCATCACCATCAGCAACGGCACCACGGTTGAAATTATCTCCACCGACGCCGAAGGGCGCATGGTGCTGGCCGACGGGCTGGTGTACGCCACCCGCTACAACCCCAAAGCGGTCATCGACCTGGCCACCTTGACGGGCGCTTGCGTGGTTGCCCTGGGCAGCAATATGGCCGCCGGGCTGTTCAGCACGGAAGATAGCTTGCGGGATAAACTGGTGGCGGCGGGAACGGCCGTTCACGAGCGCGTCTGGCCTATGCCCCTGTGGGACGATTACAAAGAAGCGATCAAATCCGACGTAGCCGACATCAAAAACAGCGGCGGCCGTTTTGGTGGGGTAGCCACCTCGGCCATGTTCCTCAAGCAGTTTGTCGACTATCCCTGGGGCCATCTGGACATTGCCGGCATGGCACTTAGCGAAAAAGGGAGCGGCTACACGTCGCGCGGCGGCACCGGCTACGGCGTCCGCCTCCTGGTCGAATTTTTGCGCAATTGGGCATAATGTTTGTGAGTTTGCGAGTGACTAACGTCTACTCGCAAACTCGCCCACTTGCAAACTTCTCCCCTCCCCTTTTATAATCTCTCCAGCAATCCGCTCACACTTGAGTATGTCCACAAAATAGGAGAACCAGATGTCCGTACCTACCCCGCCACTCACCATGGGAATTGAAGAAGAGTATCAGATTATCGATCCTAAAACGCGCAATCTTCATGCCTACATTTCAGAATTTTTATCCCAGGATAAGCAGCGAGAAGTCAGTCTCAATTTGATGCCGGAATTAATGCAGTCGCAGGTGGAAGTGGGCAGCAACGTTTGCCAGAATATTGGTGAAGTACGGCAGGAAGTCATCCGGCTGCGCCGCGCCATTTGTGATCTGGCTGACGAGAACGGACTGGCGATTGCCGCTGCCTCAACCCATCCCTTCGCCCGTTGGGATGAGCAGTCGATCACCGACGGCGTGCGCTATAAGGAGCTGCTGGACGATATGCAGGGCGTGGCCAAGCGGCTGCTCATTTTTGGCATGCACGTTCACGTAGGTTTTGGCGGCGATCTGGAATCGAAGAACCTGATGATGGAGATTATGAACCAGGCGCGCTACTTCATTCCCCACTTGCTGGCGCTTTCCACCAGCTCACCGTTTTGGCACGGCCGTAACACTGGTCTACGATCCTACCGCAGCGTGGTCTTTGAATCACTGCCCCGCACCGGCATTCCCCATTCGTTTGAATCGTGGGGCGAATATTTGAGCTACGAACGCACGCTGGGCATGGTGGGCGCCTTTGGCAAAGAAGATACGCGCGCCAAAATCTGGTGGGACATTCGCCCGCATCCCGTTTTCGACACGCTGGAGTTCCGCATCACCGATATCTGTACTAAGATTGATGAAGCGATTTGCATCGCCGCCCTGTTCCAGGCAATTTGCGCCAAGCTGCTTAAGCTGCGCCGGCAAAATATGTCATGGCGGCAGTATCGCCACATGCACATCACCGAAAACAAATGGCGCGCCGTGCGCTACGGCATCAACGGCGAATTGATCGACTTCGGTCTGCAAGAATCGGTTCCCTTTCCCAAGTTAATGGATGAACTGCTGGAGCTGCTGGACGACGTCGTGGATGACTTGGGCAGCCGGCATGAGGTGGAATATGTGCGCACCATCTTAAAAAATGGCACCAGCGCCGACCGGCAAATTGCCACCTACCTGGCCCATGGCGGCGACAACAATCGGGAAGAGGCGCTCAAAGCGGTTGTCGATCAGCTTGTTCGGGAGACGCGAGAGGGAATATAAAAGAGATTTTATCAACAGATTTCGCAGATTTGACAGATCTTTTATCTGCGTAATCTTTGATTCTTATTTTGGCTAATGCTGCACCGGCAGCACATGGAACAAAATGGCAAAAAAGTGGCAGATGGAGCCGCCCAGCACAAACAGGTGCCAGATGGCGTGGTTGTAGGGCAGCTTTTCCCAGGCGTAGAAGATCACGCCCAGGGTATACACCACGCCGCCAATGATTAGCCAAAGCACGCCGCCAGGAGGAACGGTTACCAGCATTTCCTTGAAGGCAATCACCACCAGCCAGCCCATCAAGACGTAAGCGGCCGTTGCCAGCTTCTCATACCGGCCAATGAAAACGGTTTTAAAGGCAATGCCTAGCAGCGCCAATCCCCAAACCACACCAAACATAGTCCAGCCCCAGGGACCGCGCATGCTGACCAGGGTAAATGGGGTGTAGGTCCCGGCAATGAGCAGATAAATGGCAGAATGGTCAAAAATGCGCAAAATGCGCTTGGCTTTGGGGTGTTGAATGCTGTGGTAAAGTGTGGAGGCCAGATAAAGCAAAACAAGACTGCTGCCATAAATGCTAAAGCTGACCACGCGCCACACGTCGCCGTAAATGGCAGCCAGGGCGACGAGCAGCGTTAAACCGGCAATGCTGAGGGCAGCGCCAATGCCGTGGGTGACGCTGTTGGCTATTTCTTCCCCGACGGTGTACCCCATAACGTTGGTGGCAAATTTCTTTGCTTTGTTCATTGCGCAACTCCCGTTTCACCTTTGTTGATTTGAACCTTCGTAGCGTATCATAAATTTTACCGGCAGAAACGGCCGTTTACCAATTTCTCACCAGCAAACCAAAAGGAACAAAACAAGGAAGGCAACCATGTCTAAAAAATTGATCGACGTCAGCCACACGGTGAGCGATGGTCTGGTGACATACAAAGGGTTACCGGCTCCCATTATTTGCGACTATCTCAGCCGGGAAGCGTCGCGGGAACATTACGCCGAAGGCACGGCGTTCCACATCGGCAAGATTGAGATGGTAGCCAACACAGGCACCTACGTGGATGCGCCGTTCCACCGCTACGCCGACGGCAAGGATTTGGCGGAGCTGCCGCTGAGTTCACTGGTCAATCTGGATTGTGTGGTGATTCGCGTGCCGGAGGGATACGGCCGTTCCCTCCACCCCGATCTGCTGCAAAACAAAAATGTAGAGGGCAAAGCCGTTCTGTTCGACACCGGAGACGGCACCCGCCCCGTTCACTCCACCCTGCTGCACCACGAAATCCCCATCGTGGAGCACCTTACCGGCCTGTACGCCCTGCCCGACAACAACTTTCGTTTCTTCGCCGTGCCGGTTAAAGTCAAGGCATTTGGCACTTTTCCCGTGCACGCATTTGGCATTGTGTAAATCAAAATCCAGTGTAAAATTAGCACACATGTTCCCATTATTAACGGTAAGGAGACCGCAAGAGCAAGGACAAACTAGAAAGCCCTGTTTACCAGCACCCCCTCTGCGCCTCCAAGCAACCTGTGGTTGCACCTCTGCCTTAAAAAAGGAGACCCAAATGGCTAAACTGGATTTAATCGGCTTGGTAGTAAAAGATATGGCCGCGTCGCTCAAGTTTTACCGGCTGCTGGGCATGGAAATTCCAGCCGAGATGGACAGCGAGGGGCACGTTGAGGTGACGCTGCCGGGCGGGCTGCGCCTGGCCTGGGATTCGCTGGACGTCATTTTGAGCTTTAACGACACGTGGGAAACCCCGGTCGGCCATCGGATGGGCATCGCCTTTTTGTGCGACAGTCCAGCCGAAGTGGACAAGCTGTATGAAGACGTCGTTGCCGCCGGCTACGAAAGCCACAAACCACCATGGGACGCCTTCTGGGGCCAGCGCTACGCCCAGGTCAAAGACCCCGACGACAACATCATTGATCTGTTCGCCCCTTTATAATCCTCAAGCGGTAGCCGCGGATTCTTTCCGCGCCACATCTTCGCAGTAAGAAACTGCGGCTACTTTTTATTCATGCCTGAGCGCCGCCACTGGGTCTAGCTTTGCGGCGCGGGCGGCAGGGTACAGTCCGGCCACGACGCCGATAAATGTGGCGAAGAGCATAGCGCCGATGGCCAACCAGGGGGGCACCACTGAAAGCTGACCAATGCCGGTAATTCCTTCCGCAATGAGAAAACGGTGGCCAATCCAGTCCACCAGCCGCCCCAGCAGCGTACCAAAAATGAGGCCGAAAAAGCCCCCCAGCAGTCCCAACATGGCCGCTTCCACGGTAAACAGCGCCCGAATTTCGCCTGCTGACGCGCCTAACGCCTTCAGCACCCCAATCTCACGGGTACGTTCGTAGATGGCCATCATCATCGTGTTAGCCACGCCGAGGGCAGCGACCAACAGCGCCAGTCCGCCTACGGAGCCAAGCAGCGCCTGCATCAACCCCAGCACCTGGTTGGCCACGTTCAGAATGGCTTCAAGCGATTGGGTTTGCAGGCCGAGCGCTTCGATTTGGGTGGATACGGCCGCAATCGCCCCCAAATCCGTCGTCGGCACAATCAAGCCATCATACCCTTCCGTTTGCAAAATATTTGGCTCGTTGAACCACCAGGCCAGGATCGCTTCCCGCTCGGCCAGCCCCAGCTCGATAATGCTGCCGCCAAATCCGTCGCGCACGCCCACAATCTTGCTGGTGAACGATTCCGTCTCACCGCGCGGCAGCTGCACCGTTAAACTGACTTCCTCACCGATCAGGCTGTCGTACGATTCACCCTCAGCCAGCAATGAATCAGCCAGGCCATTTACCAGAACCGTACCGGAAGTCGCGCGGTCGTCCAGAAAAGAACCGGCCAGCGGCTCCGGAGCGGTGCCGAAGTTGAACTCGGGTTCGTTGCCATCGGTCACGCGGATGGGCAGCGAGGTGTCGCCATAGGTCAGGGCGATCTCGACGCTAAAGGGCAGCTGCAGCTCCGGGGTCACGCTGACGACGTCGGGAAGCTGCTCAATTTGGGCCACCATCTCCGGCGTGATGGGCGTCTGCGGTTCCGGCTCGGCGAAGGGATCAAAGGCGTCTGGTTCGTCGTAGATGGGGCGGACGAACAGGTTTTCCAGGCCGATGCTCTCAAAGTTGCGCTGCACTTCGCGCTGCACACCCACGCCAAAAGAAACCATCGCTACCAGAGTCACGATGCCGATGAGCACACCACCTGCCGTCAACACGTTGCGCACCGGCCGCCGGCGCAGGTTGCTTACCGCCTGGCGGATGATGTCACTAAACTGCAATCCGGATTCTTTTTTAATAGGACGCTGATTACCCTGATCTGCCTGATTTTTTTGATCTTTATCAGGGTGATCAGGGTAATCTGCGTTCCATTCTTTTTTGACCTCCTCAACGATGTCCCCATCACGGAGCTTGACGATGCGGTCGGCGTAGGTGGCGACTTCTTCGTCATGAGTGACGACAATGAGGGTGATGCCTTGCTCCTGGTTGAGCTCCTTGAGCAAGGCCATCACCTCTTCACCGGTTTTGGTGTCCAGGTTGCCGGTGGGTTCATCGGCCAGGATGAGGCTGGGGTTGTGGATGAGGGCGCGGGCAACGGCCGTTCGCTGCTGCTCACCGCCCGATAATTCTGTTGGATAATGCTCCAGCCGGTGACCAAGTCCCACCTTCTCCAATAACGCTTTGGCCCGCGCTTCTCGCTCCGCCAGGCTGACGCCGGAAAGCATGAGGGGAACGGCCACATTTTCCAGGGCGGTGAGGCGGGGCAGCAGGTTAAAGCTTTGAAAGATAAAGCCGATGCGCCGGCGGCGATGCAGCGTGCGGTCGGCTTCGGTGGCAGTGTGCAGCGCTGTGCCGTTGAGCCACAGCTCGCCTGCCGTGGCCCGATCCAGCCCGCCCAGCAAATTGAGCAGAGTCGATTTGCCAGAACCAGACGGGCCAACCAGGGCTACAAATTCCCCTGGCTCAATGGATAAATCGACGCCGCGCAGCGCCTGCACGTCCATACCGCCGCGCTCAAAGTGGCGGGCAAGGTTGGTGAGTTTGATTGGATCTGTCATGGTGATCGGTAATCGGTGATCGGTAATCGGTGATCGGTTACCTCAAAGTCATACCGATCACCGATTACTGTTTACGGATTACCGTCTATTGGAGCGATTCCGCAATGGCCAGCGCCTCTTCTCCGGACAGGTCGCCGCCGATCCAGTATTGGATTTCGCCTTCGGACCAGTTGAGTAAGGTACGGCCGTCTTCTGTGTACAGCATCCCCGGTACACCACGCACGGTCACGCTTTCGCCGCCTTCTTCTGGGGTGAGATTAACGGCCGTACGCCCCTGGGCAAAGGTGAAAGAACGGCCGTCCGGCAACCCATACCGCTCCACAATTGCACCACGCACATTCGTCGTTTCGCGAAGCACGGCTTCGTCCGGCAAAGTTGTGGGGGAAAGCAGGTCGAAGTCTGGTTCAACGGCGGCTGCCGCTTCCAGTTCGTCCTTGTCCGGCAGTTCAATTTCGGCGGCATCAATTACCGTGGCACCATCAGGGATGGTGAAGGTGAAGACGGCGTCGTCGATGCCCTGGTTGGTTTCCAGGAAGGTGGCGCGAGCCACGCCGGAGCCGAGGGCGCTACCCACGTATTCGATGCCGACAGGCGCACTGTCGCCGTCACGCAGCCAGACGTTGAGCAGGCCACCAGCGGCGCGCACTTCTTCCGGCATTTGCTCCGGGATGGGGATGAGGCGTACAGTGTTGACATCTGTGACGCCAACTACGTCAGACCCGGCCCGCTCGGCGGTGAAATATTCCAATAGTTTAGCCACAGCTTCTTCCGGCGTTTCAGGAATTTCAGCTTCGTCAAAGTCCCCTTGGGGCTCAAAGTTGTGGTCAAATTCTTGCCCGGCCATTTCTTCGGCAATACGCGCATACAGGTCTTCAAACTGGCCGGTCAGCACCACGTTTTCGCTGGGATTCCACAGCCAAAACTGCGTGCCGTCGCTTACAGCGATCGTACCGATGAGCTCGGCATCGTCCGCGGTGAGCACTTCAATGCGGAAGGCGGGTTCGCCGTTAGGACCGGCATCCAGGCGGCCCCACGCTTCAACGGTGCCGCTCATGCTTTCCTCTGGCATATCTAGCGCTACTTCCACAATGGCATGGCCGTCGGTGATAGTCTGGCTGGTTTCCAGGGATTGCACCAGCAAATCCTCAGCCGAGGGAATAACAAACGCGCCAATGGCCACGGCCGTTCCCGCCAGCACCACCAGCGCCAGTAAAATACTTAAAAATCGTTTTCTTGTCTGCATAATTTAACTCCCGTTAAATAGTTGACTCCCGATTAGGTCATGGTTTTGCTTAATCAACCTACTAAACACCATGCCTATTTGGATTGTGACACGAAAAACGGCCGTTGTGTGGGGGTGAACGGCCGTTCTCATCCACCATTCAGAAATTACGGTGGTTGTTATTGTTTATCGTTTTCTGGGCGACGCAATCGGAGAAATGGTCGTTTGTTTGCCAAAAGGATTATCCGATTGCATCGCCCCTACCGGAGGGCTGCCCAGGGGGAGGGAACGTTACCCCATTCGATTTGTTTGGCTCCCAGGAAGTTGGCCAAGGATTGCACGGCGTCACCGATGGCTTTGACCGTTTTTTTGTTTTTGGGCGCGCCATCTTCCATATAAACGTTATATATGTGCAGCGTTTTCGTCTTGCGGTCCATTTTGGGGTCAAGCCGGCCGATCAGCCGGTCACCATGCAAAATGGGCAGGACGTAATAGCCGTACTCCCGCTTGTCTTTGGGCACGTAAATCTCGATACGGAAGTAAAAGTCCCACAATGCCTCGGTGCGATCCCGGTCACAAATGAGGTTATCGAAGGGGGAGAGCAGTGTGGTGCGCGGCTGCCACGCCCCGTTTTGCAATTGGCGCAGCAGCGGTAAATCTTCAGCGTGCAGGTAATAATCATCGTCGGGCATCTCTGCAACGGTGACGGGAATGAGGAGTTTTTCTTGGACGAGCTGATTGAGAACGGCCGTTAACCCCGGATACATGCCGCGCGTGTAATGCGCCTTAATTTGTTTTGGCGTGGCTGCACCTAATGCCTGGACCGCTTTTTGCACGGCAAAGCGACACGTTTGTCTGGCTGTCCACTCCTCTTGCGGTGTCCATTCCGGCAGGAAATCCTCAGCCACCCCCCACTTGCGCTGGTTGCCCACACGCTCCACCGTCATAATCTGCCCGTTGGTCCACAAATAATCGAGGATGAAGCCCACGAAACGGCCGCTGGACCAGCGCGACTCATAACGCAAATCATCTTCCGTTTCAATATCGCGTGAAAACAGTGGCCCTTCCTCACGCAGCCGGTCAAGGATGTGGTCTTTCAAATCAATCAGGCCGGGATGTTCTTCGAACCATTTTTGGTATTTGGCGGCGCGGCGCTTGTCTTCTCGTCGCTGGCGCATTCCCCAATTAAAAACGGGGTATTCTTCGGTGAGCACCATTGAGGCAGCGTGGGCCCAATATTCAAACAGCGCCTTTTCCTCCCAACGCAGCCGCTTCAGTTCAGCCACATCAAACTCACCCAGGCGGCTCCACAGCACCAGCAAGTGGGTGCGCTCCACAGCGCGGATGGGGTCTAGCTGCACACAGCCCAAATCGCGAATAAGATCAAGCATGGAAGCGGGCGGAGGCGCAGCCAAATGTTGACGGGTAATGGCCAATCGGCGTAAATCCTGGCGGGTGAGGGTGAGTTGGGCAGTCATCGGTTACTCCTAAAAAATTAACCGCGGAGGACGCGGAGAGCGCTGAGAAAAGAGGTCAGCCTTGTGCTGTTGGATTATACGCGGCAAACGTGTTTAGAACAAGCGTTCGTAGAAAGAGGCGAATCACGAATTTAACGAATGGACGAATGGCACGAATATTTTTGAAAAATTCGTCTTATTCGTCTATTCGTGCCATTCGTGTTGTGTTTTTAGCCAAAATGGAACCGATTGGTAGAAACGGTGTATTGTAGGTAGATGGCACGTTCTGGAACGAAACACACCGCCACTGCAGAGGCAACTTTAATTCAGCAGGCCCGGCAGGAAGATGCAGCCGCCTGGGAGGTGCTGGTGCGCCGGCATCAGGAGGCTGCGTTCCGGCTGGCGTATCTGCTGCTGCGCGACCCTGCCGCGGCGGAGGATGTGGCCCAGGAGTCGTTTGTACGGGCGTATCTGGCATTAGACACGTTTGATGAGGAACGGCCGTTCAAACCATGGCTCCTACAAATAACCCGCAACCTGGCCAAAAACAGGCTGCGCAGCCTGTCCCGTTATTGGGCCATGATGAAGCGGTGGTGGCAGGAACAAGACCCGGTGGCCGAACCGACACACATCAGCCGGGCTGAATCGGCCCAGCTGTGGCAGGCAGTGCAGCGGCTGCGCCCCAAAGCGCAAGAAGTTGTTTACCTGCGCTACTTTTTGGAACTGTCCGAGGCAGAAACGGCCGCAGCCCTGGACATACCTGCCGGAACGGTAAAGTCGCGGCTGCACCGGGCGTTACAGCAGTTAAAAGGCATCATCGAAATGGATTATGTCGAGTTGAAGGATGCTATCTAATCAGAAGAAATTGGTCCAATCTGGCAGATTGGACCAATTTAAGAGCACAGAATGAACGAGATAAACAGTTCGTACGAAAAACAAATACAGGAGTGGGCCGCGGCATTTGAATATCCGCCAACGCCGGACATTGCCGGGAAAATACGGCCGTTGCTCACCCCACCGGCCAAAAAAGCGGTGCCGTCAGGCCGTCGTCTGGCCTGGGTCCTGGTGTTGCTGGCGCTGGCTGCCAGTTTGCTGGCCGTGCCCGGCGTGCGCGCCGCGCTGGTGGAGATTTTGCGCGCCGGTGGCATTACCATCTTTGTCGGCGAAGAAGCGGCCGTTGATGAAATTCCGCCGCTGCTAAACGAGCAGTTGCCGGCTTTTACAGAACCGATCACGCTGGAAGTAGCGTTAGCCCGGTATCCCAATCTGCAACTGCCCACGGAGCTGCCCCCGCCGGATGACGTGCTGCTGCATGAGGAGCCGGTGTGGGATACGGCCGTCATCTTCCTCTGGCGTGACGACGAGGACCCACAGCAAATCGCCCTGAGCCTGTACCAGATCAACGTGGCCCAGTACGCCTATAAAGGCAGCGACACGGCAACAATGACAGAGGTAAATGGCGATCAGGCATTCTGGCTCAACAGTCCACACTATTTCCGGCTGCAAAACAGCGCCCTTGAGGAATGGTTGTTTGTGCCAGGGAACGTGCTGATCTGGTGGGAAGGGGCGGTCACTTATCGATTAGAAGGGGCCAATAACCTTGAAGAAGCGCTGCAAATTGCTGAATCCCTCCAAGTCGTTGAGCAATAAAACGCAGCCGCGGATAGTTGCACTTAAAGAAATTATCTGGGTAATAGACGTCCTCTCATTGAGGATCTGGAAAGATTCCTCACCCTGCCTCAGCGTCTGAGTCGGTCTGCACAAGCGCCGGGTTCGGAATGACATTTAGACCTCTCCTTGTCATTCCGAAGGGCGATGCTGGAACAACGCTTCCAAAACTCAGTTGCCAGCCCTGAGGAATCTTTGGACGCACTGGCAACATGAGCCAAGCTTATTATCTGATTTACAAGAATCCGCGGCTACACAAAAGGAGTTACGTTATGATGTGCAAAAAATGGGTTTTGATCATTGGTTTGTTGATGATGATTGGTTTGTTTGCCGGCACTCGTTCGGCGCGGGCGGGTGGTTGGGCCACGGTGACGGTCTCTGAACTGCCGACGGAGGTGGTGGTGGAACGGCCGTTCACCGTTGAGTTTTCCGTTCGGGGGCATGGGCAGACATTGGTAGCAGGTCTGGATGCTGCGGTGACGGCCGTCCACAAAACCAGCGGCACCCGCGTGAATGCCCAGGCAGAAGACACCACCGAAGAAGGCTTTTACACCGCCGTGCTGACCCTGCCGGAAGCAGGCGAGTGGCGCTGGGAAATCTCAACTTACGGCAGAGCCTATCCCATGCCGTCGCTAATGGTGAATGAAGCGGCTGCGGTGGCCGGTGTGGAAGCTGGTGGGGGAACGGCCGTCGGGGCAACATCTGTTGCCTGGCAGCTCATTCTGGGCTGGACGGCCGCTGCGGGCACAATCCTCTGCCTGTTTCTCTGGTTACGCCAGCGCAGCCGGCTGCGGTTGGCCGGGGCGGTGCTGCTCGGCGTAGTGAGCCTGGCCGGATTTGGCCTGTATGCTCAGATGCCACAACCTGTGCTGGCAGAAAACGAAGCGGCGTTAGCCCCCGCCATTGCACCGGAGGCGATGGGCGAGGCGCTGTTTGTCGCCAAAGGTTGCATCCAATGCCACACCAACGACAACGTCACAATGGCAGACAACCTGCTGCCGTTTGGGCCAAACATCACCTTCGTCAAGCGTTCGCCTGAATACCTGCAAGCGTGGCTGGCCGATCCTTCTGCCCTAAAAACCGGCACGCAAATGCCCAACCTGCACCTGAGCGAAGCAGAAATCGAAACGCTGGTTGCCTTTTTACAAACTGATGCGGATTAATCGAATACTGTGGTTCCTGCTCATGTTCCTGGTCGCCTGCGGCCAGGAAAATGCAGCACCGGCTAAACCAACAACCACAGTTGAACCTTCAGCTACGGCCGAACCCACACCAGAAGTTGTTATTATCGGGCCAACTGGTGGCTATCCTGAAGGCTGCCAACCAGAAAAAGTGGCAGATTTGGTACTGGCATTTTTTGATGCTTATAACACGGGTGATACGGTCGTACTCGACCAAACCTTTGCGGAACCCATTCAATGGTATTCTGATGGCACAGGGGAGAAGGAACAAAATCAGTTTACTACTTATGAACGCGATGGGATGTTTCCCTATTTTGCCACCCGGCATACCCAGCAAGATCAGCTCAAGCTATTTTGGTTGAGTGTCGTTCCAAAAACATGGCATGGTGGTGTTGATATCGTCTACAGGTTGCAGCGAAAAGCCGATGATTTGGAGCCTGGGCGAGACGGCAGCTCACGCCTGGCGATGGGAAAAGGGGCTATTCGCTGCCCGGAACGCAAAATCTTTGTCTGGAGCATGGGCACGTTGCCTGCTTGGGAAACAGAAGCTAACTATGGTCCAGGCTGTCATGGTGGGTCAGTTGCTGGTACGGAGGGAAAGGTTGTTGTATGCGCCAATGGAACCCAACAATAGAACGCCTGTATAGCTACTAAAAATCTGCGTAATGGTTCGGCTGCGCTCAACCACTTTGAGCAGTTCACCACAAGCCTGCGTAACCTGTGGATTTTTATAACTCTTCGGGCCATTCGGCGTGGGGACGCTGCTCGCGGCAGATTTCCAGCAGGCGTTCCAGCTTGTCGTGCCGCTCGCAGTAGAGGATGATTTCTTGGGCCAGCTCCGGCTTGGTGGCGTTGGGCAGGTTGTCTTTGTCAATGCCCAGGTCGAAGCAGAGGGTTTCCAACTCGGCTTTATTGAAGTAGCGCACCATGAGCTCGCGCAGGCGGATGCGGTTTTGCAGCAGGGTGCCGGCCTGTTCTTCTTCGAGTACGGCCGAATAAAAATCGGCCACCGCCAGTTTGCGGGTAGAGATGCTGTTGCGTTGTTCCACCGTCATCTCGGCAAAGGTGCGGTCTTGACCAGCGGGAATGAAAATGGTATCCCAGCCAAAAACCTGGCTGCCACGCGGCTCTGGGGCAATGGCTCCTGGCAGCGTGCCGGTAAACACCTGCACCCGGCCGTCGGGAGCATGATAGGCCAGTTTGGTAACGGCCGTTGCTGTTCGATCTTTAAATGGTTCTAACATTTTGCAAATGCCGTCAGCCCCAACATTGCCCATAAACAAGCCGGTGACATTGCCTGGCAGCTCATGCCAGGCACGAATTTTCAGGTTGGTTTGTTCCACCAAGAAGGGTGTGTATGGCAGCATAGTGGTCACCTCCGCTACCTTGCGTCGAATGAGAACATCTATATCTGAGGTGACGATATCTTTAACATTGTAGCGAAACAGGAACAAATTGGCGTATTTACCCAGCAAAAATTGATAATCTTTGAACTTATTTTCTGAGGCGGTAACAAAGTAGAGGCGGTCAATTCGTTCTTTGGGCATGGGGAGCATTGTAAACAAAAAGCCCCCGATTTGGAAGATGAAATCGGAGGCGAGCACACTTTTACCAGCAATGTGGATGAAAATTTCACACAAAGCCGCAAAGTTCCTAAAGAAAAACCTTTGCGGCTTTGCGTGAGGTTATTAAAGTCTAGGGGCAATTAAGGCAACGTGAGGGCGGGTTGCCCGGCGTTATTGAGAATTGTAGTGGGTTCGCCACCATTGGCGGGAAGCTGCATGATGTGGCGTTGCGGGTAGTACGCTTGCAGCGTGTCCGGGTTTCCTTCCACGAACTGGGCAGCTTCGGCCAACGGCCGTTCATTTTCCACCAGCACAAAGAGGAGGTCGCCAACGGCTCCTTCGGCAGGCTCAGGACGAGCTGTTTCCGCCACCTGGGCATAAGCGTGATCATCCTCACCAAACAGCAGCCGTTCCTCGCCGCTGCCGTCTGGCTGGATGCGCCACAGGGCCGATTCATAGTAGGCAAAGTACAGGCCGCGATCGTCATATGATTCTCGTCCCAGCGGATTGCGCTCCGTGTAATAAAGCGCGCCGCTGATCTGGCCGACAAACACAAGCTCTACTTTGGCGCTGGTGGGAATGACGGTGATCTCCGTGGAATCCGGCGTGCCGGTGACCAACTGGTTGTTTTCCGGATTTTCGCGGTCCCAGGCGTTGCCGGTGACGGCATACCAGCGGTCACCGCTGTTGTTCAGCACCAGGTTGCGCAGCGGCTGGTCAAAGCTGGGCAGCTCGGTACCGCTGGCCATGTCAAAACGGCCGATGCCGATGTTGGTGCAGTCGAGATTGTAGAGCAATATATTTGGCGCACTCCATTCGGTGACGCCCATCTTGTAGCCGTAGGCCGTACCACCTTCGTCTTCATACAGCACTTCACTGATAGAGCGACCGCCGCCACCACAGCCGTCGCCAAGCTGCCGCCAGGTTCCGGCTAACTGCGGCGCACCAAGAATGCCTTCCTCAGCCAGGGAGACGGTCCACACTTCCATCAGCCGTCCGCCGGGCGAGGTGTCATCCGCCTCAAAGTAGGTCTCGGTTTCCTGGATGTAGGCGATGGTACGGCCGTCTGACGACCAATCACCCGGACGGAAAATGCCGACATCTTCAATGATTTGCACATCGCCCTGCCGGTCGCTCACGCGCAGGCTGCTATTGCCGCCATCGTAATAGAAGTAGAGCAAAAATTGACCATCAGGCGACCACTTGAGGTAGTCCAGGGAGCAGTAGCTGTCTTCCGGGCACGGTTCGGTGTGAACCGGTACAGTTTGGCCATCGGGCAGGGTACGGATGAAAAGCTGCTCATTCTGCACGTAGGAGATGGCGTGGGCGGAAACGGCCGTTAGATTATCTACCTCCTCGCGCACCGGTGGCTCCGGCAACTGAGGTGCTTCCGTAGGCTCCGGTGACACGGTAGGTGTCGGCGTGGCTTCAATCGGTTCCACGGTTGGCTCACTGGTGACCACCTCAACAGTTGGTTCGGTCGTAGGTGCATTTGTGGCTGCAACAGCCGATTCGTTGGCCGGTTCAACAGCTGGTTCGCTGGAAACGGCCGTGCAGCCCACCAATACAAACAAAATAAAACAAGCGACACACAATAGACGCTTCATAGCAAAAATACTCCTCGTTGTAAAGAAAAAAGGGTGTGTTACAGCGCGCAGTATAGAACCAGCGAGGATTTGCTGTTAGTCGTTTCCACTACGAGAGAAATACCACTGCTCACCGAATATGAATTCCAACAACAATGGCGATCCTGCACGGGCAAGATCGCCATTGTTTCACTCTGCTATCAGATTTAGATGGTTACTTTCCAGTGTTCACGTACTGGATGCAATCACCCTGGTTTTTGAAAGGCGTGCCGTCGGCCCGGCGCAGGTTTTCCCAACCACCATTCTTGCAATCATCCTTGTCATCGGGCACCGCGTAGGGCTCAAAATCGAAGGTGGTGGCATCGCCAGCGGCCGAGAAGGTAAGCCCGTCAGCATAACCATTGAAGTCACCTACCCAACCGGAGCCAACGTTGAACCCAACCGCATATATAATCTCCGCGTTGGGATTGTTGGCCAAGATGGTATTCCAGGTAACAAAGCAATTAAAGGCACAAACACCAGGGATATTCCCTGTGGACCACCAAACGGCGTTGCCGCCATCAAAAGCGTCCCACATTTGCCAGGTATCAGTAAGCATGGAGCCCTGATAGCCATTGTAAATGGGTTCAAAAACGAGCGTGGTGTAGCTGCTGCCATCGCCTACGTAATCGACTTCCATGTTTAAAGAGATTGTTTGGGCCGCCGGATTGGTTGAGGCGCTGTCGCGGTAAGCCCAGTAGCTCAGGCTGTCAATGTCTGCGAGCGCGACACCATCCCCAGACACACCAAAGGAGCCATATTGGTAATTGAAAAGTTGGGCCTTGGCCTGGCTGCTGCCGCCCATTGTATCTGTTGTGGTCATTTGCAGGCTGCCAATGCCATTGGGCGGTGCGGCCGGACCGGCCACAAAGTTGGTAGCACCACCGGCACGGGTATCGTTGTTGAACCAGCTAACGCCAACATCGGCACCGGTAACCACAACAATGCTGCTGGCGCTGGCTACAGTACCCACACTCAGCAAAAGCAAGGCCAAAAGGTAAGCTAATTGTTTTACGCGGATCATTGGTTTTCTCCTCGTATAATATGAATATCAAAGGGGCCAGCCCTTTGACCTAATGTAAATC
>CALBTC010000155.1 GCA_937967805.1 uncultured Anaerolineaceae bacterium | reverse complement strand
GTAGGTGCGCGTAATTTCGGTGATCTCCTGCACTCCGTCATCATCGCCTTCTTCACCACCGTCACCACTTTCTTGTCCCAGCTTTTCCAGGTCGCCTGCGGTGACAAGGGGTTCGTCCCGTGACTTTTCCATGCCAGACTGAAACAGTTCGGAAAACAGCGTTTTCTCCCGCGGAGCGCGCCAGAACAGCTCAAACGCCTGGTCGAACAGAGGCAGATCTTCCCGGTCGTGCACCAGCAGGCTGCGGGCGGTGAAGTAAAAATCGGATTTGCGCGCCAGGTTGACGTGGTCCAGCGCCTGCACCAGATCGATCATGCGGCCGGGGTTGATGTCCAGGCCCAGAGCGCGCAGCAAACGGCCGAATAAAATCAGGTTGTGTAGGAGGAAGTGGTCTGTCACAGGTGGTTTGTCGCTTGCAATTGAACTTTATCTGTTATTCCCGCGTTGGCGGGAATCCATACACCTGGACTCCCGCCTGCGCGGGAGTGACAAGCTGTCCAATTACGCATTGGCCCGAACCCGGTCCAAAATGTGCCGGGCCGTTTCGCCGTTGATTTTCTCGATGTCGTCCTGGTATTTGAGGATGACGCCGATGGTGTTTTCTACAATTTCCACGCTGAGCGCCTGGGCGTCCAGGGCCACCAGCGCAGCCGTCCAGTCCAGTGTTTCAGCCACGCCGGGGATTTTGTACAGGTCTTGCTGGCGCAGCTCCTGGATGAAGTGGGTAACCTGCTCCGCCAGTTGGGCGGCGGCCTGGGGCTGCTTGGCGCGGACGATGTTGTACTCTTTTTCAAAGCTGGGATAGTCGATCCAGTAGTAGAGGCAGCGCCGCTTGAGTGCGTCGTGGACTTCGCGGGTGCGGTTGGAGGTGAGCACAACCACAGGTGGCTGAGCGGCTTTGATGGTGCCAATTTCCGGGATGGTGATCTGGAAGTCGGACAATATTTCCAGCAGAAATGCTTCAAACTCCTCGTCGCTGCGGTCGATCTCGTCGATAAGCAGGACGGGACGGTGGTTTTTGCTGCGCTCGATGGCCTGGAGCAGCGGCCGTTCCAACAAATATTCCTTGCCGAACAGCTCTGATTCACTGGCCCGCTCGCCGCGTGATTCCAGCAGGCGAATGTGCAGCATCTGACGGGTGTAGTTCCACTCGTACACCGCCTGGTTCACGTCTAATCCTTCATAGCATTGCAGGCGGATAAGCTCGGTGCCCAGCAAATTGGCGATAACCTTAGCAATTTCCGTCTTGCCCACGCCGGGTTCGCCCTCTAAAAAGAGCGGTCTTTGTAGTTTCAGCGCCAGAAAAGCGGCCGTTGCCAATCCCCGGTCCGCTACATAGTTACGGCCGTGCAGGGCTTCTTGTAGTTGGTCGATGGAATCAATTTGCATGGAGTCTCCTTGCCCTGGGTTGATGATGTTTTTATTTTAGCAAGAAAACGGCCGTTATCCCATCTCAAATTTGAAGCAGTCTAAAATCCATCATCTGTGTGCCTGAATCGAAAAGGCTGGTTACAATGGAACTGCTCGCTTACCCGGTCATCCGCTTAAAATCTAGGAGTTGTCGCATGTCCAAGCCTGTTATCTTCACCATTGATGACGAACCGCAGGTGCTGAACGCCATTGAGCGAGATTTGCGCCAGCAGTATCGCCACGACTACCGCATCTTGAAGGCCGGTTCAGGGCAGGAGGCGTTGGAAACCGTGCGCCGGCTCAAAGCGCGCAACGATCCGGTGGCCCTCTTTTTGGTAGACCAGCGAATGCCGCAAATGGAGGGGACGGCGTTTTTGGCGGAGGCCCTAAACTTTTACCCGCAGGCGCGCAAAGTGCTGCTCACCGCCTACGCAGATACTCAGGCAGCCATTGCCAGCATTAATGAAATTGACCTGGACTACTATCTGATGAAACCGTGGCACCCGCCGGAGCAGCATCTTTACCCCATTCTGGACGATTTGCTGAGCGATTGGTGGGCTACCGTGCCCGTGCCTTACGACGGCATTCGCGTGGCGGGCACGCTCTGGTCGCCGGGTTCCCATCGCGTAAAAGATTTTTTGTCGCGCAACCGCATTCCCTACCAGTGGCTGGATATTGAGACGGATACGGAAACGGCCGCACTCGTGGCCGCCTCGGGTGATGATCCGCTCATCCTGCCTGTGGTGTACTTTCCCGACGGCAGCCAGCTTGTGAACCCCGACAACCGCACCCTGGCGGAAAAGGTGGGGCTGCAAACCCAGGCGAGCCAGCCATTCTATGATTTGATCATTGTGGGGGCGGGGCCGGGTGGTTTGGGAGCGGCCGTTTACGGCGCATCGGAAGGGCTGCGCACGGCGCTGATTGAAAAGGAAGCCACCGGCGGTCAGGCCGGTACCAGCTCAAAGATTGAAAATTATTTGGGCTTCCCGAAGGGGTTGAGCGGAGCAGACCTGGCGCGCCGGGCAACAGCTCAGGCCACCCGCTTTGGCGCTGAGATTCTGACGACGCAAGAAGTTGTAGGCGTGCGCGTGGAAGACCCCTACCGTATTATTTGCCTGAATGACGGCACGGAACTGAGCTGCCACGCCATCATCCTGGCCACCGGGGTGACCGTGCGCCGGCTCAATTTGCCGGACATGGACCGGTTGACCGGGGCCGGCATCTATTACGGTGCCGCCATGACAGAGGCGGCGCATTACAAGGGGGAACACGTTTTTGTAGTTGGCGGGGCAAACTCGGCCGGGCAGGGGGCGATGTTTTTCTCGCGCTATGCTGATAAGGTCACCATGTTGGTACGTAGCAGTTCCTTAGAAAAGGGGATGTCCCATTACCTGGTTGACCAGATCGAGGCCACGGATAATATTGAAGTTCGGCTGCGCACGCAGGTGGTTGCCGTTGGCGGTGAGCAGCGGCTGGAAACGATTACCATACGCCACATGGACAGTGAAGAAGCGGAAACGGTTCCGGCCAAAGGCTTGTTTTTGTTCATTGGGGCGGTGCCCCATTCAGATTTGGTGGCCGACGTTGTGGTGCGCAACAATGCCGGCTTTATTCCCACGGGGATTGACCTGAAGAAAGACGGCCGTTACCCCACCGGCTGGAAGTTAAAGCGCGATCCCTACTATCTGGAAACCAGCGTGCCCGGCATTTTTGCCGTGGGCGATATTCGCCAGGGGGCCACCCGGCGCGTCGCGTCGGCCGTGGGTGAAGGGGCTATTGCTGTGCGGCTGGTACACCAATATTTAAAGAGCGTCTGATGAATTTCTACCGGGCGTGGCGGTGGCTTTTGTCACAATTTCGCAGCAGGATGAGCCGCATCGGGGCTGCCCCTGGTGAAAATGACGAAATGCGTCTGCGCCGCTCTGTGGTGCTGCTCTTTGCCACCGTAATGAGCCTGGCAGGAATCATCTGGGGCATCTTTGCCGTTCTGTTTTACGATTATGCCGGCTCCCTGGCGCTGGTGCCGCCGTTTGGGTATGGCATTGTTTCACTCCTGAACGTGCTGATTTTTGCCCGCACGCGCCACTTCCGTCGCTTTCGCTTCATCCAGCTTTGCGCCAGCCTGCTGCTGCCTTTTTTTATGATGCTGCTGCTTGGCGGGCTCATTCAAGGCAGCGCGACGATCCTTTGGTCATTGATTGCTCCGTTGGGGGCGCTTTTGGTCAGCAGCCGCCGGCAGGCAACCGGTTGGTTTGCGGCCTTTGTGACCCTGGTGCTGCTCAGCGTTTTGCTGGAACCATGGGTCAGCCAACGGGGGGCGAGCGCAACCGGCATCCGCGCCATCTTTTTTGCCATGAACATCATTGGTCCGTTTACGGCCGCATTTGCCCTGGTGCACCATTTTTTGCGCCAAAAGGATGAGACGCTGGCCGAAAATATGCGGCTGTTCCGCCAAACGCGGCGGCAGGCCACCGAGATGGCGTCGCTGGCCGAAATTGGCAACGATATCCTGGCCACGCTCGATCTGAATAAGCTGCTGGGACGCATTACCGACCATGCCCGGGAGCTGTTGGCGGCCAACAACTGCGCCATTTACCTGGTGCAGCCGGAAAGCCAAACGCTGCGCCTGACCGCCTGCTCCGGCCAGATTCCGGATGAGGTGCGGGCGTTTCAGCCGCGTGTGGGGCAGGGCATCATCGGCTCCGTGGCCCAGTCTGGTCAGGCCGAAATTGTGTCCGACACGTCCATGGACCCGCTGAGGGTGACGCTGCACAACGTGTCGGCGGCACAGCAGGCGGAAAAGCTGATGGCAGCGCCCCTCACGTCGCGCGACGGCGTGATGGGCGTCATGTCGATCTGGCGGCCCGCAGGGGAAGCCCCCTTTGATGCCGCCGATCTACATATTTTGGAGCGCCTGACGCGGCTGGCTTCGATTGCCATCACCAATGCCCGGCTGTACGAAGAAACGGCCGCTGCCCGCGCTGCCGCCGTAGCCGCCAATGAGGCCAAAAGCGCCTTCCTGGCCACCATGAGCCACGAAATTCGCACCCCCATGAATGCCGTCATCGGTATGACCAGCCTGCTGCTGGACACCCCACAAACGGCCGAACAGCGGGAATTTACGGAGACGATTCGCAACAGCGGCGAAATTTTGCTCCTGTTGATTAACGATATTCTTGATTTTTCCAAGATAGAAGCGGGGCAGTTGGAACTGGAGAAACGGCCGTTCCACCTGCACGATGCCGTTGAAGCCTCACTGGACCTGATGGCCGTGCCCGCTGCCGACAAGGGGTTAGACCTGGCTTATGCGATTGCCCCGGAAACGCCGGAGCAGATCGTGGGGGACGTGACGCGCCTGCGCCAAATTCTGATCAATTTGCTGAGTAACGGCATCAAGTTTACCCAGCAGGGGGAGGTGGTTGTAACCGTGAGCGCCGAACCGTTGCCCACCGAGGCGAAAACTTACACGCTCACGTTTGCCGTGCGCGATACGGGCATTGGCATTCCCGCTAACCGCATGGACCGGCTGTTTCGCTCCTTTAGCCAGGTGGACGCGTCTACGACGCGCACCTATGGCGGTACCGGGCTGGGGCTGGCCATTTGCAAGCGGCTCTCCCAACTGATGGGCGGCGATATCACGGTGGAAAGCCGGATGGGAGAAGGCTCTACCTTCACCTTCACCATCCAGGCGGAAGCGGCTGCCGGGCCGGCGCGCACCTTTTTGCAGGACGATCAGCCGCACCTGGCCGGCCGCCATTTGCTCATTGTCGATGACAATGCCACCAACCGGCGCATCTTGCAGCGTCAGGCGGAGGCGTGGGGCATGACAACCTGTGCCGTGGCCGGTGGCCAGGAGGCGCTGGTTGAACTGTGCCGCGACAAGCCGTTTGACGCGGCCGTTCTGGACATGCAAATGCCGGAAATGGATGGGCTGACGCTGGCCGAAGAATTGCGCAGCGTTCAGCAGGGCAAAGCGTTGCCGCTGCTGCTGCTTACCTCGCTGGGCGGTCTAAGCGGCGAACAGCGGGCAGTGGCGGACGCGAACTTTGCCGCCACATTGACGAAGCCGGTCAAACCGTCCCAGCTTTATGAGACCCTTTTGCACATTTTTGGGGAACGGCCGTTGCCCAAGCCTGAGACGACCGTACCCCAATCAGAGTTTGATCCGCAGATGGCCCAACGGCTGCCGCTGCGCATATTACTGGCCGACGATAACAGCACCAACCAGAAGCTGGGCGTGCGGCTATTACAGCGGTTGGGCTACCGGGTTGATGTGGTGGCGAATGGGTTGGAGGCGTTAACGGCCGTTCAGCGGCAGCGATACGACGTGGTGTTTATGGACATACACATGCCGGTGATGGATGGTATCGAAGCGACGCGGCGCATTCGCCAGATGGAGCAGCCCCAACCGTATGTGGTGGCTACCACTGCGGATGTACTCATGGAGGAGCGCAATAATTGCAAGGCAGCGGGGATGAATGATTTCCTGACCAAACCGGTTCGGGTGCAGGCGCTGATAGAAACATTGGAACGGGCGGCACAAGACAGGGCCAATTTGCCCCAATCGGCAGCCGAAGTTGGGATGCGTTTTGCTGAGGCGGACTCGTCAGATAAACCGGTTGCAGATGTGGAGACGGCCGTTGATGCCGCAGCCCTGGCCCAATTACAGGAGATGATGGGGGGTGAGCCGGCATATCTGCATGAATTGATCGACGGCTTTTTGGCCGAGGCGCCACAGTTGATAGCCAAAATTGAGCAGGGGCTGGCTGCTGCGGACGCGCCAATAATCCATCTGGCCGCCCACAGCCTGAAGAGTAACGCCGCTGACTTTGGCGCGGCGCGCCTGCATGAATTGGCGATTCAAGTAGAAGCGTTGGCCAAAGAAGCAAATCTGGCTGAACTGCCGGAACTGGTTGCCGACATGAACCAGGCGTATGCACAGGTGGCTGCTTATTTGCAGCAGGTACGGGCACAGGACCGATCATGACAACTGACGAAACCCGTTCTCACGGACACATTTTGGTCGTAGATGACAACCGGATGAACCGCATTAAGCTGTCTCGCATGTTGGAGCAGCAGGGGCACAAGGTGGCGGTGGTGGAAAACGGCCGTCTGGCGCTGGAGATGTTGGCGGAACGGCCGTTTGATGTCGTGCTGCTCGATTTGCTCATGCCGGAGATGGACGGCTACGCGGTGCTGCGCGAGATCAAGGCCAACGCCGACTGGCGCGATATTGTGGTCATCGTCATTTCGGCGCTGGATGAGATGGACAGCATCGTGCGCTGCATCCAGATGGGCGCGGAGGATTTTTTGCCCAAGCCGTTTGATCCGGTGCTGCTGAAAGCCCGCCTGGACACCAGCCTGGAAAAAAAGAAGCTGCGCGATCTGGAAAAGGTGTATCTACAGCAGGAGGTGCGGCTGCGCCAGTCGGAAAAGCTGGCCACACTGGGTCGCCTGAGCGCCGGCGTGGCCCACGAATTGAACAATCCGGCAGCGGCCGTACAGCGCAGCGCCAGTTATTTGTTGACGGCAATCAGTCGCTTGCAGAAAGCGCAGCTAGGCCTGGATATGTATGGGCTGTCTTCGGCGCAAGAGGCGCAGCTGACGTCACTCTTGCAGCGGGCAGCCGAACAGGCGGCTCACCCGCTGAACCTGGACAGCCTGACGCGCAGCGACCGGCAGGAGGAAATTGAGGCGTGGCTGGAAGCGCAGCAGGTGGCCGACTGTTGGGAATACGCGCCGGAACTGGTGGCGCTGGGATACGATGAGACGGCGCTGCGGCGGCTGGAAGCCACGTTTGGCCAGGCCCAGCTTTCGGCTGTGGTGGCCTGGATTAGCGCCACTTACGCCTTGTTTGCGTTGGCACAGGAGATCAGCGAGGCGAGCGGCCGTATTTCTGAAATCGTCAAGGCGCTGAAATCTTACTCGTACATGGACCAGGCCCCGACGCAGCAGGTGGATATTCACGAAGGGTTGGACGGTACGCTGGCGATTTTGCGTCACAAATTGAAAAATGGCGTAGACGTGGTGCGCGACTACGGCAGCGACGTGCCGCTGCTGGACGCCTACGGCAGCGAACTTAACCAAGTGTGGACCAACCTGATCGACAATGCCATCGACGCGATGTCCGGGCAGGGAAGGCTGATTTTACAAACCTATCGCGAAGGGGAATGGGTGGTGGTGGCCGTCACCGATGACGGACCCGGCATTCCTGAGGGGATTCAGGCCAAAATTTTTGATCCGTTTTTTACGACGAAGCCACCGGGGCAGGGCACCGGCCTGGGTTTAAATCTTTCCTACAATATTGTGGTGCAGAAGCATAACGGCCGTTTCACCGTCACTTCCCAACCTGGCGAGACGCGTTTTGAGGTACGCTTGCCGGTGGACGGTAATCGGTAATCGGTGAGCGGTAATCAGTAAATCAATCAATAACGAGTTTACTGATTACGGATTTACTGAATACGGATTACTGTAAAAGCGGCAGCACAACGCGGGCCAATTCATCTTCGCTGATGATGCCGGTTTGCACGTGTTGGATCACGCCTTCGCGGTCGATGATGAAGGTGGTGGGGTAGCTGCGCGTGCTGTACTGTTGGGCTACCCGGCCCTGCTCATCCAGCAGCACGGGGAAGGTGAAGTTGTTGTTTTGGATGAACGGCCGTACCAATTCCACACCTTCTTCCACATTAATGGCCAGAAGCACGAGCCCTTTCCCTCGATGTGTTTCGTAAAAGCGATTCAGCCCCGGCATTTCGGCGCGGCAGGGCGGACACCAGGTGGCCCAAAAGTTCATGATCACCACCTCACCGGCAAAATCGCTCAGGGCAAGGTTGCCGCCGGCCAGCGAGCCAATCGAGAAGTCGGTAACGGTGCCGCCTTGTTGGGCCAGGGCGGGCGCGCCGTAGCTGTTGGTGGCGGGTTGGGGTGCGGCCGTTTTCCAACTCAGCCAAACCAGCGTGCCAATCCCACCTAAAATCAAAACAACCGCTGCCAGCAGCATCAAATTATTTTGCCGCGCCTGCTTTTTGTGCCTCACTGCATGTTTGTTGGGGCTCATACCGCGATTCATATTGGTCATAAAGTTACTCCGATTCCAGTTGTGCAGTGTTCCATTTTATTAGATGCAGCCTGTTGGAATAAGTAACATTTGTTCAGTGATTAATGTGTCAGTCATCAGTAATCGGTGAACGGTAATCGGTGGCGATTCTGGTAACCGAACACCGATTACGGATAACGGTTGACCGATCACCGATCAAATAAGTGCCATTTTCACCGTAAAGTGACGCAGTACTGGCGGGGCCTCCACAATGCGCACGCCGCGAATGTTTTCCTTGATTCTGTTGACATAAAGCAGCACTTCGGCCAGGTAATCGACGTGACTTTGCGTGTAAACGCGGCGGGGGAAGGCCAATCGCACCAGCTCCATCGCCGCCGGTTTTTCACCACCGTCCGGCTGGTGGCCAAACATCACCGAGCCGATCTCCACGGAGCGGATGCCGCCTTCTAAATAAAGCGCCAGCGACAGCGCCCAGGCCGGATACTCACTTTGCGGAATGTGGGGCAGCATCGCTTTGGCGTCGATGTAGATAGCGTGGCCGCCGGGCGGCTGCACAATTGGCACGTTGTTGGCCGTGAGAATGTCGCCCAGGTAAGCGACGGAGCGAATGCGGTATTGCAAATAATCCTCGTGCAGCACCTCTTCCAGCCCCACGGCGATGGCTTCCAAATCGTAGCCGGCCAGGCCGCCGTAGGTGGGGAAGCCTTCGGTGAGGATGAGCATATTTTTGCACTTTTGTGCCAGGGCATCATCGTTGAGCGCCAGGAAGCCGCCGATGTTGGCCATGCCGTCCTTCTTGGCGCTCATCGTGGCCCCGTCCACGTAGCTGAACATCTCCTGGGCAATTTCCAGCGGCGTTTTGTCGGCGTAGCCTTCTTCGCGGGTTTTGATGAACCAGGCGTTTTCGGCAAAGCGGCAGCAGTCGAGGAAGAGTGGCACGTTGTGGCGGTGGCATATCTGGCTGGCGGCGCGGATGTTGGCCATGCTGACGGGCTGGCC
>CALBTC010000154.1 GCA_937967805.1 uncultured Anaerolineaceae bacterium | reverse complement strand
CTGTCTGGTCTGGCGATATTCTTGTGCCTGACCTCACCCCTGTATAGTTACAAAAACATAAGACAATCCACAACTTAAGGCGCTTCAGAATCAGCCGGCGCTTCATCTGGTGCTTCTTCGACAGCTTCTTCTACCGCCGGTGGTGGCGTATGGTATCCAACGGCCAACGAGACGAGCTCCTCGTCCGTCAATTCCGGTCCGAAGCCGTTTGGATTGTGGCAGCTACGGCAGGCAAAGTTGAGTGATATCTGTGACAAGGCAACGGTGCCATCTTCAGTGAACTGCTCAACCTGGTTGGGATCGATCGCCATAATGTGGGTGCGTATGTCCCCCGTATACCTTTCCGGATCGCCGACGGCGCTCTTGGTGATACGCGGCATGTGGCAGTCGATGCAATCTACCCGAATATTGTCGTGACCAGCCTCAAACTGCGCCTGTTCAAAATGGCAGTTTTCGCAGGTGGTTTTTACGGTAGGCAGGTCCGCTTCACGCAACTGTACCACACCTGCGTGTGGATCGTGGCACACGACACAGTCCAGCGTGATATGCTTGCTTTGGAACAGTTCTTCATATTGTTCATGATGCTGGATAAAGCCATTGGCGGCATTAACTTCTTCTACGGCGCCGCGAGAATGACAGGCGCCGCAGGATTCAGCATCACGGTCAACTTCGGCGTCCACAACTATGGGATTTTCGGCATGCTGGCTGCCGGCCCCGTGGCATTCTTCACACTGAATACCGCCAGCGGCCCAGGTGCCTACCAAACCGGGCAGGCCATCCTGGTTACCAATGGGGCTGTAGCCGGTGGTGTGGCAGGTGCCGCAATTGTAGGGCAAATTTTCTTCACCGGCATGGTAGGCAACCCAATCGCCGCCCAAGTCAAGCTCTTCGTTCTCAAGGTTGTATTGGGTAGTGGCGTTTTCATCTTCGCCGGTGATGATGTAACCTTCTTGATCAATAAAGCGAGCTTTCCAATTGTAGCCGCCGATGACATAGCTAATGTCGTCCCAAGTGTAACCCTCTGGCGGATTGTTAATCTCGGAGAAAGGATATTGGGGTGGTTGGCCATCAACAACGGGGTTAAGCTTGTACGGATGGCCGCTCAACATGAAGACGTCATAAATTTCTTGATGACATTCGGCACAGGCATCGCTGCCAATGAACGTTGGAGGCGTATAGCTAAGGCCATCCAATCCGGCCGGACCGGGCACGCCTTGTTCACCTTGAGGTCCGGTGGGTCCTGGTGGTCCTTGGGGTCCTGGTGGCCCTTGAGGCCCTTCTTCTCCTGTTTGTCCAGCGCAGGCAGCCATAAAGGTGACAACGGCCGTAATGCACAGCATCGTTAAGAACCATTGCTTCCGTTGCATAGAGCCTCCTCTGTTTTCCTCTTCGAGTTGATAATCGTATGAGTGCAATCGCTATTAACTTTTGAGTTTACAGATTGGTCCAATCTTGAAGTTTGGATCAATCTTGCCAAGTTAAAAACGAACGAACCCTATAAGTCATTCTTATTTTTGGTTAATGTAACGTGCTCATTATAGCCATCATAAACTTTACTTCGTAATGACAAATGTCACAGACACGGGATGACAGACGTTCTTAGAATAGGGGGCACCTCTGGTGTCGATAGGGAAAACTTATCCTTTGAGCATGACATAAACAGCAAATAGAGTCCAGCAGGTGGCTAATGTGCGAAAACATGAAGTGCAATTGGGTGGAAAGTTGTGGCAGATCATGCATCAAGATCGCGTTTTTGGCAAGCGGCCGTTTGTCGATTATTTCGCTAAAATAAGGTATAATTTGCCCTGATTTGCACCTAAAAATCGAAATAATTTGCCACCTTAAAATTGGTGGTTTTTTTACTCTATTTACCTGATTACCCCGTTGCTCAATTTCGTAAACCGTAAAATTTTTAGAAAACCCTCTTTGGAGGTTCCGCTTTGGACGACAACAATATCGGAACAG
>CALBTC010000153.1 GCA_937967805.1 uncultured Anaerolineaceae bacterium | reverse complement strand
CTCAACCTGCAGAACTCGCACCCGTACCCACCCCACTGTATCATCGTTCGATTGATTATCGACAACCCAAACCTCAAACGGTTGGTTAAGCGGGTAAGCATAAACAGAAGCCAAACATGCTTCCAGTAAATCTTTTGTGTTCCAGCTAACTATTACAATCGAAAGTTTCATTGCCTGTTAAGACCAATCTAAATCTTTTTCATACCCCAATTCAATCAACTGCTGGCCGCACAACTCCTTAAACCGCTGAATATGCTCCGGCTTCAGGTAATTCCGCCAATCTCCCACAATTCCTTTGCGAAAATGAGACCCGGTATCTTCCTGGCCAGGCCTGCGCTGATTTTGCCAGATACGTTTGCCCATCGAAAGGCGAGAAAACCGATTACGCTCCACAATTACTTCGGCCAGGCTCTGGTTATTGCGCACTCCCAAATAATCGAGCACGATACTAAATTGGTTGACCGTATCCCCTAATAACTGTTCATATCGAACACAAAGCGCCTCGGCATTCGCATCGAGCCAGCTTTGGGTCAGGGTTATCATATCTATCATACCCGGCAGCTTTTCGCGTCCTTCAATGCATAACATCAACGCCTCATCATTGTCCATGTGCTTCATCCGCTCGTGCCAGGCGTGATTGGTACTGCGCTTGACGTGAAACATACGAGAAACCAGCTGATCGCGCGGATCACGCATCATTAAAATCACCTTGATCCCCTCAGCCAACAAAATATTTTTCAATTCCGGTGTGTAAGCATCATGGCCGTGAATAACAAACCCCGGCTGGGTTGTATGATATTTTTGTAAAACACCATAATAGTTCCCGATCTCCTCATAACCCGGCAGCGAAGCAATCATTTTTAGCATCCAGGTAGTGCCAGTTTTTGGGCTTCCGTTCACCAACACTTTAGCCTTGCTTTGCTGAGCATTGCCTAGGTGATGCTTCAAGTAGACATAGCTGTATTTTAGTTCTTCACCAGCCACGGCGAATAATTGACCTAACATTTGTCACCTTCTAAATATTTTTGTGAATTGGCCAGCGACAGGGAATCGATAGCCGAGATATGCAAATCAATTTAGGATTTTGCGCCATCCGACCAGGCAGCCAACGCTCACCCGATAAGCATTGCAAAATTCCCAATTATTCCAGAGGAGAACCCGCTCGTCGCAGCTGGTCTATTGCAACCAAACCACCCATAAAAAACCAGGCAAAAATACTCGAGCGTAAGCCAAAAATGCCGATGTTGTACACAAATGGCAGCACCCAATCACCCAACATGCCAGCAGCTACGCTTCCGGCCAAACCGCCCAGGGTGCCATAGACAAACGCCTGAGCAAACCCGTTTTGGGGCACCTGATTGCGTAATCGCCAACCCAGCTGCCAGGTCGCTACCACAAACCAGATGAAGCAGATTAAGCCCAGGATTCCGGTTTGGGCGACGATATCTACGTAGTTGTTGTGGGAATTAAATTCTACATACCAGCCAAGAATTGGAAATAGGAGGGTGTAGTTATAGTAGTTTCCTGGACCCAACCCCAAGATTGGATTCACCTTGATAATCTCGCCCAAAATACGCCACGCTTCTAAACGAGTCATGGCACTGTATTCGTTATCACCAATAAAAATGGAGTTATAGATAGGCTGAAACAGTAAGATTAGTGCGCCGATGCCGACCATTGTCATGGGCATGGCCCATTTGGGCCGGGCCACCCAAATGATGACAAACAATGTCACAAACGTGGGGGCCCAGCCGGAGGTCCAGGCGCGGTTGCGTCCCAAGGCCAGGTAAAGATAGCCGAGCAAAACGCCCATGAGTATGACGCGCCATTTCATGGCTAATTTTTTATTGAACATTACATGGGTAACAGACATGGCTGACAGCCAGAGCCAAAACAGGATGCCGCCGGTTGTTTTGGAATGGAGCAGAAGCTGGTTGAGCGTTCGCCAGCCGGGCAGCACGCGCATCCCAATTAAGACAGCAGGAGCAGCCAACCCTAAAAAAAGGAAAACCATCCATTTTAGCCAGCGAATATCCCTAACCTGGTGGGCTACCAGAATAAAGGCGGCAAAGGAAAGCAGGAAGATGGCCATGCCACCAATCTGGTTGTCGATGGGTACCTGAGAAATAGAAAACCAGGGGAGCTGCCCTACAATGAAAGCGAGAACGACAACGGCCGTAAACATGATCAACGGCGCCATCGTCGGTGAATTCACCAGATTGATTTCACGCTGCCGCACCACCATATCAAAGACCCACAAAACCGACAGCAGCAAAACTACCGTCGCTATCATCCCGATTGGCGGAATCTCGATTCTAAAGACGGTGGAAATAGCAATGATCAACAAAAAGCCCAATGGCGGGTAACGAATTATCAGATACCCACCAACCACCAGCACGGGCAGCGCAGCAATTACCAACAACATCGTCAATTGCGGCCCTGAACTGGCAATGACCAGGCTAATAAACAACACCGCAATGATAACGACGAGCTGAAGCCATTTTCTTGTTTCGGCAGAGCCTAATGTTTTTTGAATAAGTGATGTCATACGCTTTTAGCCAGAGCCGTCCGCTGAACCAGGTTGAGAAAGTGCGGCGTTACGGAAGGCCAATCATATTTTTCAGCGATTAATTGGTAGCCGTTTTCGGCTATTTGATAATAAAGATTTGGCTCGCGCAGCAGGCTGACGACCGCGTCGGCAAACGCCTGGGGCGTATCGGCCAGCAGCAAATGTTTGCCATGCGCCACGTCCAGCCCTTCGGCCCCCTTGCTGGTGGACACAACCGGCGTGCGTAAAGCCATCGCCTCCAAAATTTTGAGCCGGGTGCCGCCACCCATAAAAATAGGGGCCAGGCTAATGCACGATGAAGCAATCCAGCTGCGAATGTCATCGACGAAGCCGGTGCGAGTCACGTTGTTGGCCGGGGGCAGCGGTAAATTGGCATGGTCGCCGGTGATGCTCAACTGCACGTCAGGGATTTGGGTCTGCACCAGCGGGTTCACTTCGTCCACGTACCATTCCATCGCCTGGTGGTTGACGTGGTAGGTGAAGGAGCCGGTGAAGATGAGCGAATTCGGCCGTTTGGCCACACGCACCTGATCGTAATCGGCCAGGTTCATGCAGTTGGGGATAATTTCTACGTTTTGGTAGCCGGGCACGGCCGTCCTCACCAACGCCTGCTCCGGTTCCGAAACCACCGTGCAACTGTCAAAATATTGCAGCAGCTCGCGCAGATAATTGGTCTGCTTGGCCAGCGTTAACCGGTAGCGCAGCTTTGATTTGAATGAGTCAGCTTGCGCCAGTTGCTCATGATAGATGCCCATTTCTACTTCTTCAAACAGGGCGGGGATGTTTTGGAAATAACGGCCGTATCCCGCCGTGCCCACCTGCGAAGCGATAATCACATCAAACTGGTTCTCCGCAATGAGCTGCGTGATTTTGTCAGCCATTTCCGGCGAGTGGCTGTCCAAAACAGAACGTGGCTTGGGGCTGAGCAATCCGGCAATGGACGTGCCGCTGGTGGGGTTAAATTTAGGCCAGGGCACGGTATGAATCTCACGGCACAGGGCACGGATTTCTGGTGCGTTTGTATCTACTTCTTCGTGCGCTTCACGAAAGCTGAGCAGCGTCACGGTATGCTGCGCCGCCAGCGCCCGCAGCAGGTGAAACACCCGCAGCTTGGAGCCGTTGTTGGGCGGAAAGGGATACCAGCGAGACAGAAATAAAATATTCATCAATGACTTTGGTGATTCCAGATTGGTCCAATCTTTGAGATTGGACCAATCTAAGAGGTTAATGGGGAACGGCCGTTTTCTCCCCAACCAGTTCCTGTAAATAATCTTCAATGCGAGAAACCGAGACGTCCATGTTGAAATGGGTTTCTACCTCCACTTTGCCTGCTTTGGCCAATCGAGCTATCAGGCTGCGATCCTGCAGCACGGCCAAAAGTTGTTTGGCCAATGCCTCCGGGTCGCCGTCGGCAAAGGTGAGGCCGGTCTGGCCGTGAAAAAGCGCTTCGCCGCTGCCGCCCCGCGTTGTGCCAATCACCATCAGCCCCGCCGCCATTGCTTCCAGCATCGAGCAAGAAAGCGGCTCATCCCACTCAGACGGCAGCAGCAGTAAATCATGTTCGGCCAAAACGGTGGGCATCGCTTCGATGGAGACAGGTTCGGCAAAGTTGGTAAACTTCTCTAGCTGGTACCGTACCACCAGTTGCTTAAGATATTCCTTATACTCAGCCGTCCCTTTGCCCAAAATGGTGAGCGAGATGTTTTGCAACTGCCCCTTTTCATGCAGTTGGCCAAAGGCGTGAAGAATGGTGTGAATCCCCTTTTCCGGCGCCACACGACCGGCCACGAGGCAGCGCAGCGGCTCATCTGGTTCCGGCTGGCGCGGGTCGCCGCGAAACATCTCTAAATCAACCGCGTTAGGGGCCACAATCGCATCCGGACCGATAAGGTTTTGCGAAAGCAAACGCTGCCGCACGTAATCGCTGACGCTGATCGTGTGTTCGTATTTCAGCTTGATTGGCTTGCCTTCCCGCGCCAGCATCGCTTTGGCCAGCAGCGACACGGGCAGCTTGGCCAGCTTCACCAGCGGATGGCTGTTGGCCGAGGACCAGTAGTGAACGTAGCCGCCAGGAAATTCCGGCAGGTAGTTGGCAAAGTAGTAAGCAACCGGCACGGCCGAATTTTCAGCCTCGCGCAGCATCACGTCGGACAATCCAAAGGCGTCCCAGACAAACAACACGTCGGGTTGGAATTGGGCGATTGTTTGGTGAAGGTGGGAAACGGCCGCTTCCTCCCGCTGCTTCCGGCCAAAGAAAAACTGCCTGGCCGGGGATTCCGGCAGCAGCCAGTCTGGCTCGATGGTCAGGTGACGATAGACAGGATACTGTTTTACTTCCGGGCCATCCCGGTAGGTACTGGTGAGTACCGCCACCTCATGCCCCCGCTCGGCCAGCCCGTCGGCCACCTGCTCGCAAATGCGCATGTAGCCCCAACCGTACTGGCAAGGCGGAAAATACGCCGTGATAAACAAGATACGCATATCGCTACTCGACGTATCCCAGGCCACGCAGGCGGGCCACAATTTCCGCATCCAGCACCGGTTCCTGGCTCTTCTCCGACGGGGCCGTGCTGCGCATTCGCTCCAGTTGGGCTTCTACGTGCCGGTGCAGCGCCTGCACCACATCGGGATGCTCGGCAGCGATGTTGTGCTGTTCGCCGGGGTCTTTGCGCAAATCAAACAGCAGCGGCTGGTCCGGCCTGGCATCGTCCCAAATGTATTTGTACTCCTCGGTGCGCACGGCAATCATGTGCGACGTGTCGCGCCAGCGCTCGCCGATGACCACGTCCACAGCGTAATCGGCCGGATCGCCGTCCCAAAGCGGCATCAGGCTTTTGCCCAGCACCTTCTCGGGAATGCGGCAGCCGGCCAGCTCCAGCAGCGTGGGCATAATGTCCATCGTGCTCACCTGCTGGCCAATCACCTGGTTGCCCGCCACGCCGGGAATACGCATCAGCAGCGGCACCTTGAGGATTTCGTCGTACAGGTTCAGCTCGACGTGTCCCCAATGACGCCGCTCCAGAAATTCTTCGCCATGATCTGACACCAGCACGATGACCGTATTTTCGGCCAGGCCGGTTTCATCCAGAAATTCCATGAGCCGGCCAATTTGGGCATCGGTGTAGGCGATCGCTTCTTCGTAGAGGCGAATGTAGCGCGCTTTTTGCTCCGGCGAGACGGGCGCGCCGTACCAGTTCACCTCGTGCAGGTGGGAGAGGTCGCGCCACGCCTGGGCAATATCTTTGGGTTTGGTCAAGGAATCCTCAAGATGATAGGGCCAATGGACGTCCATGTAGTGCAGCCAGGCCATAAACGGCTCGTTGACGCTGGCCAGCCAGGGCATGGCCATCTCGTTTAGCTCGGCGGCGGTGGCGTACAGCTTGGGCGGCCGCCAATTTTGGCCCATTAGCTTCACCAGGTGGTGGGTGATCGGCTGGCGCAGCATAAATTGGCCACCTTTGATGCCACGCAGCCACGGGTTTTTCTCGCCGGGATTCAAATCATTGAAGCGCTGGAACTTGCGGTCGTAGCCGTAGGTGCGGCTGAGGAGCGGGCTGGTGGAGAATGCGGCCGTTTCATACCCTCCTTCATCCCCCATAATTTTGACGGGGGACGGCCGTTCCGGTGACAATCGCCCCAAACAGCCGCCATACATGCAGGCATAGGTAGAGGTGATGATGCCGGGAAACGCCGCCTGGGTCCACGAACCGGGGGTAATCGCCTGCGTAAAACGAATACCCTGTGACGCCAGTTTATCGATGTTTGGCGTGATGGGTCGGTGATAACCGGCATACCCCAGGGTATCGGCGCGTAAGGTGTCAATCGTCAGCAAAAGAATGTTCGGTTTCGTCATAATCTACTCGGATTTTTTAACCGCGAAGGACGCAAAGATCGCAAAGTTTTTTCATATTTTTCTTTGCGCTCTTTGCGCTCTTTGCGGTGAATATTATAAAATCGTGGCTTGCATCCACTCCCAAGTTTTAGCCAAGCCATCTTTCATTAGCACTTTCGGCTGCCATCCCAGGGCCGTCTGAGCGCGGGTTGTGTTCAGCAGCACGCGCGGCGCGTCAAAATCGCGGGCGGGCTGGTATTCAACGTCGGCTTTGCGCCCGACCGTCGCTTCCACCTGGGCAATGAGCCGGTTGAGCGTGACTTCCTCCGAACCGCCCAGGTTGAAAATGCGCTGCTCGTTCAAGGGCTGCCTGCCGCCCAAAATGAGCGCATCCACCAGATCAGAAATGTAAAAATAGTCGCGGCTGATACGGCCGTCGCCCCAAATGGTGAGCGGCAGCCCTTTGGCGACACGATACAAAAATACGGCAACTGCCCCCTGCCGCGCCAGAGGATTTTGGTACGGACCATAAGGCACCGACGGCCGAAAAATAGCAAAGTCTAATCCGTGTAAATGGCGAAACATCTGTAAATATTTTTCCACGGCCAGCTTGCTGACCCCGTAGGCATTGACCGGATTGTTGGGGTGGTCTTCGGGAATGGGGGCGGTTTGGGTACGGCCGTACACCGTCCCCCCCGACGAAGTAAAAACCAGCCGCCCCACGCCGGCCGCCAGACACGCCTCAACCAGATGAATGGTGGGCACCAGGTTAGCCTGCACGTCGGCTGCCGGATCGCGGTTGGCTACTTCATGGATAGCCGTGGTGGTCCACAGGAGGTGAAAAACAACGTCCTGATTTTGAACCGCTTCCGCTAGCAGTGATTCCTGGGTGAGGTCGCCGCGCAAAAAGCGAACGGCCGTGGGCATTTTACTGTACCGCGGCTGCTCGTACTTGTGCAGGATGGTCACGTCCCAGCCGGTATCGACCAGCTTTTGCACCAGGTGCGCGCCGATGAAGCCATTGCCGCCAACGACCAGGGCGCGGCTCACGACACACCTGCCCGGTCCGGCACAAACGCCGCCATCTTTTCCACAATCGACGCGGCATACGATTCGATGCTGGGCAGGTTGCTGCCCGCCTGCAACTGCTGGATCAGCGCAGGCTGATCGATCAGACGCTGCATTTCCCGGCGCAGCGCCGCCACGTCTTCCCGGGGAAACAGCAGGCCGTTGCGGTTGTGTTCGACAATGCCGCTCACGCCGCCGATGTCACTGGCCAGGACCGGCGTTTTGGATTGCAGCGCGTCGAGCAAAATGAGCGGGCTGTTTTCATGCCAGGTGGAGGGCAGCAGGAAAATATCGGCCGCGGCAAAGGCGCGGGCCAGTTCGGTCGGCGGAATCAGCCCGGCAAAATGGACGCGCGGATTAGCGTCCATCATTTGCTGCAAGTTGGCAAAATAAGCATCGTGGCCGTCCGGCGCGCCGTAAACGGTGAGCGTGGCCCCGTTGGGATTGGGCAGGCTGTTAAACGCTTCCAGCACCAGGTGCAGACCTTTGTATGGCTGGAGCCGCCCCAAAAACATGAAGCGCACATGGTCGGCTTCGGTTTTGGGGGTGCTGGCCAGCGGATTGTTCACATCAACGCCAAAAGGCAAGAAGTGAACCTGCCCGGCGGCAAAGCCATTCTCCACAAAGGTTTTTTCGGTGAAGCGGGTGGGTACCAGGACGAGATCGATTTGTTGGCGCAACGGCCGTATCTTGTCCAACCGTCTTTTCATCACAGAAGCGTGGTTGAGAAACGGCCGTGCCAGCCCCAGCGGGTGCGGTAAGCTGTACCCTTTCTCAGCCCAGCCCACCACCGTCGGCTCCGGCAGCTTCTCCATCACCGCGCCCATCACTTTGCCCAGCGAGCGGTGCGAGATAAAGCACGAGGCACAGGTCTGGATCGATTCGCCGACTTCGCAGGTGCGGTTGTCCCAGCGCATGAAGGTGCCCCAGCGGCAGACCGGCACAAAGTCGGTGGCCACGTGCGCCACCGGAATCCCCAGCGATTTGGCCGCTTCCACCGTGGCCAGCGTCAGCATGTAAAAATTCAAAATGATGACAAAATCGGGCTTTTCCTCAGCCAGAATTTGCTTTGTGATCCGCCCCATTTCGGGATTGTAAACCGTGTCGAACGTTTCCTTGGGTAAAGAATCAAAGTTGAAGAGAATGCGGCGAACGGCCGTGCCGTCATGGTGCTGATCTGGCTGCACCACAACCTCTTCCCCTTCACCCGACGAGTCAAATGCCAGATACACAACCTCATGCCCCAGGCGCATCAAGCCACGCCCCAGGCGAACCGTGTACACATCCACGCCACCAATGAGCGGGGGTTTTAGTTTGTGGGTTAGCAGGGCGATCTTCATAGTTAACTCAACTTACTCATATTGATGAGTAATTCTGCAGATTGACTACTTAAACAAGCAATCGAAACCTTACTTGTCATTCCCGCGAAGGCGGGAATCCAGGCGTATGGACTCCCGCCAGCCTGCCCCCGCAAAGGCGTGGGGCGGGAGTGACACACTTCAGACGGCGTGCTGCGTCATTTGCTCATACAGCGCTTCGCAGGCGGTCATGATGGCCGGGCGCAGCGGTGGCGGATCGTTTTTGTTGATCGACCGGGCGTGCACGCCTTCCACCATTTTTTCTTCAAATTCAGCTTCAAGGAAGGCGATTACTTTTTCAAACTGCTCACGCGGCTGCGTTACCAGCGTTTCATAACAGATCAGAATCGTGCGCGGGTCGTCGTGCAGGCCTAAATCATAGTAGAGACGATTGTAGAACAGCCAGTAGAGCGCCGCGCCTTCTTCGGGCGACAAGTCGTCGGCCCACAATGCTCGCACCGCTTCTTTGCTGGCTTCTGGCGGCGGGCAAACGGCAAACTCGGCAAAATCTTCATTCATCCATCCCTTCACATGGTTGATGCGGTTGTAAGTGCCAAACTTTTTCAGCGAGGAGTTGATTACGTCAGTGTAATGGCGGAAAGCAAAGATGGCTTTGGAACCGGGAAAATGGTTCAACAACGCTATCGTTTGCACGGTATCCAGAATTGGTTTGAGCAGTGTGAAAGGTGCTGTGCTTTCTTCAACCAGGCGAGAAATTACGCTGTAATCGCGCAGCCGGTACTCGTCAAAAGCGGCCGGGTGATCTTCGTTGTACAGCTTGATCTGCCACGATTTTTCTAGCTGCCAGATAAACATGGAGGTTCCGGAACGGCCGCATCCCACCAAAAAAATCGGCAGCGAGGTCCCCTCTGGATTATGCAGCCGTCGCTGCACATTTTTTTTCAATTCATCTTGTTTTGCTAACAGCCGGTACTGCACCGACCGAATCTTTTCGCGCATTGTATGTCGCCTCCAAGAAGTGAAAAGTTAGAGTTTAGCAGATACTCCTGAGACTGTACGTGATGCGTGAAACGTGATTAGTTCATAGTCAATCACGTTTCGCGTTTCACGCAACAACTCATATTCATCCCCAAGTAGCCATGATTCACGAATTCCGCATCCGGTAAAACCGGAAGCCAAAAATGCCGCCCAGAAGCAGCAGCGTAGGAATCACGCCGATCCAAATGCCCAGGCCGGCATTGGGCGGCGCTTCAGGCATGGCCAGGTCCGACCCGGCAAAGGGCGGCGGCGTGGGCGTCAGGGCAGCATCCGCTTCTGACGTGGCCGTTGCTTCTGGCGTGGCCGTTGCCGTGGGGATTGGCAGCGGTTCAATCTCAGGCACGTCATCCAGCTTGCGCCAGATGGCATACAGCGGTCCGGTCGCTTCGTCGGTAAAGGTGACCACTAAAATGTTGCCGTTGATCGTGCCGGCCCGCACTGAGTGGGCATGGTAACGGCCTTCACGCCCTTCTTCAGGGCTGCTTGAAATAACGTAAGCCATCTGCGGCGTGGTCCAGCCCGCTTCCGGTTTAGACGGATCCCAAATGGTATGGTAGACGCCCTGCGGCCAGCGAATCTGGCCAAAGAAGTGCAGGCGGCCCAGGCTGTCGGTTGTGAAGCCGTCACCCAACGCCTGGCCCTGCAAATCTCCCATCACCCGCCTGGTTTCGCTCCAGGTAACACCCCGGTCTAACGAATAGCGATGCTCGCGCTGCGTCGTCGCGTTACCGGCATACACCATGTGCACCGTATCGCCGGCAATGGCCAGGCCAGGAAATGGCTGGCGCAGTTCATCAATGCCATCATCAGCCCGGTCCACCGTAAAAGGCGAAGACCAGGTCACGCCGCCATCAAACGAGTTAACGTAGCGCACCCATTCGCCCAGCGGGCTGGAGAGATCGGTAGCGGCATAATACCAGGAAGCGTGCAAACCATCTTTTTCATCAATCAAAAATTTGATGACGTTAGGCGTGTCGTAGGTGGGAATGTCAGGATCGATCCAGACGGTGGTGAGCCAGGTTTCGCCGAAATCCTCGGAGCGCGTGTAGTAAACGCCGGGCTCCTGACCATAGAAATTAATGAACATGAGGTGGAGGACGTTTTTGCTATCAATTACCATTTTCATACGGTAAGCGGGAAAGCCAAAGGAAGACGGCCGTTCCCAAACCCGCGCTGAATACGCCTCCAACGCCGGCGCATTGGTATAGAAAATTGGGCCTGTGTTGCCCTCTGACCAAACCAGGTGCAGCGTGCCGTCCTGCCCCAGCGCGGCGGCAAAGGTAATAATGTCGATGTCGGGGGCAGAGACGTAGACATCGTTGGGTTCAGACCAGGCAACGCCGTCAAACGTGGCGTATTGAATGATAGAAACGTTATCTTCGGGATTCGTTTCCGTCCAAAAAACGTGGATGAAGCCGTGCGGATCAGAGATGATTTCAGTTTCGCTGGTCTCAAAGATACCGGGGCTGGAAAGCAGCCGGGGCACGGTCCACAGCAAGGATTCGTCCTGGGCCTGGGTGGTGGGTACGGCCGTTCCCCACAGCACGCCCATCATGATTACAAGTAGTAACAGGGTCAACTTTCTCATCTTTCACATTACCAATTATTGAATAAAGAGCTCGGCTGCCCGAACCCAATCAACATACAAATACAAGGTACTGGCCGCCAAAAGCAGCGCCAGCAGCAGCCCGCGTGCGGTTCCCTGAGAATTGTTACCCTGGGAAACTTGCTGCAACCCCAGCGCAGCCAGCAAGGCCACGGCGGGAAACGAGGGCAAAAAGTAGCGGTGGTCGGGTAAGGTGAGCGACAACGGCAGCCACACGCTAAGAATCCAGAACAAGAGTAGCCAATCAACCTTACGTCGCCGATTGATGACCAACAGACCTCCTAAAGCCATAAAGGGTAAATTGTAAACGCCCAGGCCGGAAGGCAAACGGTTGGTCACAGTTTCGAATAAAACACGACGGCCGTACTCATTCGTCAGCACCAGCCCGGCATATTCCCAAACGGTGGCCAACTGCTGCTGCAAGACGTTTAGCTGGTTGGCCAGGAGCAGCCAGCCCGCCAAAAAAACGGCCCCAATCAGGGCCATCACGCCAAAGTAGCGCACCGCCTGCGGCAACGAGCCTTGCACGGTGATGACCCCAAAGACCAGCGGCAGGACAAACACCATCGTGTATTTGGCGAGCAGACCGGCACCAACGGCCAGTCCCACTAACAGCAAGCGCCCGACCGACGGCCGTTCCGCCAGGCGTAAAGTCAGCAGCACCGTCAGCGTAAAAAAGAAAGTGAGCGGCGTTTCTACCATGGCCGCCGCCCCCAGCCGGAACACCAGCGGAAAGCTGAACAGCAGTAATGCCCCCAGCAGCGCCGTCTGGCGGTCAAACAGGCGGCGGCCGATGAGGTAAGTCAGCCAGCCGGTGCCCAGGGCAAAAACGGCCGTTACCGCCCGCCCGGCCAACTGTGAAGTACCCAACAAATTCATCGCCAGCCCGTAAATGATGGGCACCAACGGTGGATGCTGCTTGCCCAGCCAGGGGCGGCGATCATAATTTTCAAAGAGGGCACCAACGCCATCATTGGCTACGGCCGTGGCCGCCCGCAAATTGCCTTC
>CALBTC010000152.1 GCA_937967805.1 uncultured Anaerolineaceae bacterium | reverse complement strand
GGTGGTCGGTGGTGGTGAGGCGCTGGTTGAGGGTGGCGACGTTGGGGGCGTGGTCACGGTACACCTGGACGCGTAGGGGCGGCTCGCGAGCCGCCCCTACACAAACCACCCGGATGACATGGCCCGCGTTCGATGGGCGTATCATTTGGGCGCGTCGCGACGCGCCCCTACGCCTGGTGCTCCCCCTCTACGATGGCGATTTCTTCCGGGGTGAGGTTGTACAGTTTGTAGACGATCTGGTCGATGAGGTGGTCGGTGGTGGTGAGGCGCTGGTTGAGGGTGGCGACGTTGGGGGCGTGGTCGCGGTACACCTGGACGAGCTTGCTGAGACCGCTGATGCTGCCCACCAGCTCTTTGACCATCCCTTTGAAGGCGTCTTCGTTCCAGCCGAGGGTGGCGTCCAGGGTGATGGTGCTGCGGCTGGATTCAGCGACGTAGGGACGGGCAGCGGGCACATTTTTGTGCAGCGACTGCTCCCATTTGCCTTTGTGGCGCAGGGTGTCGAACGGTTTGGGGTCGGTGACGCCTTCCAGGTCGAGCCAGAACGCTTCGAGGGCGGCTTGCTTTTGCCGGTTGAGGGCGATCATTTGCTCCGCGAGGAAGGCGAGGAGATCGTGGATGGTGTCGCTACGGTTGGCGGCGAGTTCGGCGGTGGCCCAGGCGAGGAGGGCGGTGGTATTGCCCTGTTTGTAGTGGGTTTTGGCGGTGTTGACTACGGCCGTCTGTCTTTCCTCTCTGAATTTAATTTTAGGTATTGGAAGCTGAACTAAATCTACAGTTTTTACCTCAGCAAATGTTCTCCCTGCTTCGGGAACAAAAACTTGATGGTATGCGGTAATTAACTTACTGTTTAAAATCGCGAGGAGAAATTCATAACTTACACTATTTACGGCAAAAATATCGAGGTTATGAATGTTGTTGAGAGTAAGATGTTGGTCGCTATCCAATGCCGCAATGATTGAATCTCCAGTTTGTCTTATCAAGATTTTCTTGTCATTGAAAAAAGGCGCAGCAGGTCGTGGCTCTGCAAGCCAATCTCCATAACTTAACCATCGAGCCTCAAGAGGCGCTATTACGTAACGATTTACATCTCGACCCATTAAGTAAAGTTTGTATGTATCATCCACTTTATAAGTAGCATCATATATTCGGCTTTTTACGTCGGCTTTAGTTTGTTTCGGCTTGCCCTTTCCAGTTTGGTAAGGCTTAATCCCTACTGTAATTTCAGCTATTTCATCAAGTCGATAATGGCTTGAATTAAAAATCTTGAGGGCGATTTTTCCTACTGGAGAAGCAATTGTAATGTTGAAATCCGTATCAGAAAGCTTGGCAAACTCTTTTTGTGCAATCTTATTAATCGCAAAATTTCCTTTTCTGAAAGCTTCTTCTTGATCTATAACACTCGTTTCAATGAGGTTCTCGCCATTTTTGTTTTCACCAATATTCAATTGGTAAATTGCTGATTCTACAGTCACATCTTTAAATACTTGATATGTGAAATGAAGTAACTTTTGAATGTCACTTGTTTGCAAAATATAGTTTCTTATTTTCTTGAAGTAGTACTCAACCATGAAAGTTGTAGGAACAATGAAGCTATGAATTCCACCATGCCTGGTTGTTTTTATTGCTTGTTCCATAAAGACAACAAATAAATCATATTGATACTCACAACTTTCAAAATTCGCATCAAGAAAACTTCGTATATTTTGGTCCTTAACAAGCGCGTAGGGCGGGTTGCCGATGACGGCGTCAAATCCGGCGGCTTCGCGGCGGTGACGGCCGTATTCGTCAAAAAATACTTCGGGGAAGGCCAGCTCCCAATGGAAATAGTCGTTGTCGGCCACGGCGGGGTGCTGCAAAAAGTGGTTGATCTGCGTCTCGCTGAGCAGGCTTTCCTGACCCTGCAAATGGGCGGCCAGGGCGCGGTACTCTTCGGGGGTCATCGTGTTGCCAAAGGTGGCGCTCACCCACAGGTCGGCCAGCTTTTGCCAGCGGGCGACGTGCCTGTCGCGAATTTGCTGCCAGGTGGCTTCCTTGGCGTGGATGTCGTCGATGTCCAGCGTGGGCAGGCGCTCAATTTGCATCACGTCGGCCACGGCGCGGTTGATGTCGCGGGTGAAGGCGGATTCATTCAGGAGGGGAGATTGGGAATTGGAGATTGGAGATTGGGGATTGGTGAGTGGCGGCCGTTTGAGGTCGTCGAGCCAGGCGCCGATGAGGCTGTCGCCGTGCTGCAGGTGGTGGTCGAGGAAGCTGAGCGGTTTGTCGGCAGCGGCCGTTTTCAGCCAGAGCGACAGTTTGGCCAGCTCCACGGCCATCGGGTTTTTGTCCACGCCGTAGATGCACGCTTCCACGACGCGCCGCTTCCAGTAGAGCAGGTCGGTTTCGTCGGCGGCGTCCGAAATTGGTCCATTCTGCGAGAATGGACCAATTTGCGCGGAGGCGTACTCATCCGTGGCCAGCGCCCGGGCCAAAAAGTTCATCGCCTCGACGAGAAAATGGCCGGAGCCCATCGCCGGGTCCAGCACGTTGAGGGCCAAAATCTCCTGCACAAAGAGGGCGGCGCTCTGGCGCTGACGTTCTTCTTTGTCCAGCGATCCGGTCTGCCGGACTTGCGCTTTGACCCGCTCGCGGGCCTGTGCCACCAGCGGCCCCAGCGTGTTTTCCACGATGTACTCGACGATGTAGTCGGGCGTGTAGTAAGAGCCGGTCGCTTTGCGCTCGCCCTTGTCGGTGGTCAGGTAGAGCTCGCCCGGCTGGCGGGGGGTGCCTACCGTTTTGCTGCGTCCTTTTTTGGCCTGGGGCACCCAGGTTTCCACGCCCTTCTTGCGCACGGTCACCATCTCTTCGGTGGCGACGGCGACCTTGTACTCCAGCAGCCCTTCGTAGATGGAGCCCAGCTGGCGCACGTCCAGGGTGCGGTAATCGACGGCCTGGTACCCCTGGAAACGGCCGTCTTCCCGCACGCGCCGGTAAGCCAGGTAATCAATCGCCTGGGCCAGCGCCCGGTCACCTACAAAATGGTCTTCCAAAAAACGGTGCTGGTCGGGATCAAACAGGCCGCCATTGTAGCGGGGCACGCCAAGCTCGGCGTTAAATTGGGGGTCGCGGCCGCTAATCAGGCGGAACAGCTCTTGCAGCCGGTCCCAATGGCGGCGGCCGGTGGTGGGCTGGCTCTCCATCCGCTCTCGCTGCCGGTCAATATCCCGAGCCAGGGTTTGCAGGCTGTACGCCTCTTTGTAGGTATCGTTGCCCATCGGCAGCAGGGCGCGGGCTTCGCCGTAGAACAAAAAGAGCAGGCGGTAAAGCAGGTAGAGGCTGTTGCGGTACACTTCGTCGCGGTGGCCGGCGTTTTTGGGGTCAAGACGGCCGTCACCGGCAAAAAAGCCGATGATGAGCTGTTCCAGCGAGCGGTAAGCGTTGTCGCGCAGGTCGGCTTCCAGGGCGATGGCGTACGCTTTACTCTGGCTCAGCGCCTCGTCGAGGAAGATGGTGCCGTGGGCGTCGGGCCGGAAAGCAGCCTGATTGAAGAAGGCCCAGAAGAAGGTGGCAACGGCCAGCGCGGAGCGGTCGTTGGGGGTTTCCAGCGCGGCCAGCAAATCAATCTCGAAGTAGGTCTCTAACGTGCGGGATGAATTTTTATGGACCAGCCGCCAGAAACGGCCGTTGCTCACCACGCCCCAGGTCACGTTGCTCAAGCTCAGGTAGGTGTCGATCTGGTACATCGGGTTCTGGTCGTCGAAGCGGGGCTGGGTGCCACTCTTTTTGCTGAGGTTAACGTGCCACTTTTTGGCTTCCAGCAGGGCCAAAACGTCTTTGCTGTATTGATCACTGTTTTGGTGGGGAACGGCCGTTTGCCTGGCCGCCTCATCGGGGAACAGGGCAAAGTCCGGCTTTTTGATGTTCCCTTTCAGGCCAGGGATGGACGCCTGCCCTTCCCAGACGTGCCCCAACTGCGTCAAAATCGGTTTGAACCAGTTATCTTCCAATTGGGATTCGTTGTAGCTGGCCAGCTGGTCCTGTTCTCCGGCGTACAGGTCGCGCAGCCAGGTGAGGAATTCGGCGGCGGGTGCCTGCATGTCGCGCCAGGCCGGCGTGCGGCGCAAAATCTCTTGCAGGTAATGGTCGGAAAAAAGGGATTGGTTGTTGTGCGGGCTAAATTCAAGCTGCGGCTGGAAGGGCGTTTCTGGCATAGGGCATTTCCTTAAATCAACGGTCAGAGTGCCCCTATGATAATTCAGCCGGTGGAAAAAGTGTAGGGGCGGCTCGGGTAGGGGCGGCTCGGCCAGTAGGGGCGGCTCGCGAGCCGCCCCTACTGGCCGAATACCGACGGCCGTTTCTCGCGAAAGGCCGCCAGCGCCTCCAGGTGATCCGGTTGGGACCATAGATCGACAAACAGCTCGGTTTCTAGCCGGTTGGTTTCGGAAAGGGAGAGATGGCTTGCAGCGTAGACAAGCTGCTTGCTGGCGGCGAGGGCGTGTTGGGGGAGTTTGATCAGGGCGTGGGCAAATTGGGTAACGGCCGTATCCAACCCCACCGCCTCATCCACCACCTGCTGCACCAGCCCCATTTGCAGTGCCTCCTCTGCCGAAAAGATGCGCGACGTCAACAGTAAATCCAGCGCCCGGGCCGTCCAATTTAAGGCATTGCGCGCTGCCGGCCGGTTCACCCGCAGCGTGGCAATGCCATCTGCCTGCGTGAGCAATATTTCCTGGGTCATTTCGTGGCAACAAAGACGCCGGAATGTTTGCTGATGCGGATGCCGCCTTCTTTTTCGATCCTGGCCGCCCACGCGGCGCGGATCTGGTTAACGGCCGTTTCCGGCAAATCCATCTCGGGCTTAATCATGGACAAAGCGTAAGCCACCAGCGGTTCCACCTCGGTAACCCACAGGCTGTCGTCGTACAAATGCAGCTCGATGGTGTCGAAGTAGGGCTCCAGGAGGGCACGGCCGTTTTCCAAGCGAAAGGCCAACATTTCACCCTGCCCCCGCAGCCGCAGCGAGGCTACCGATTGTCTAAGGGTATCGGGCACCAGGTCTGCCAGCTCACTCATGTGTTTATTCCCGTTGGTGGCGGCGACGAAACGGCCGTTCCCCTGCAACACCCGCCGCACTTCTGCCAGCGCCTGGGGCAAATCAGGCACGTGGTACAGCATGTGGTTGGCCACCACCACATCGAACGTGTGGGTGGCAAAATCCAGGGCCTGAATGTTGGCCTGCCGGAATTCAAAACGAGGGCCGCTGCCCGCCAGCGCCGCCTCCGCCTCGGCCACCATCCCTGGCGAGAGGTCGGTCAGGGTGATGTGGCAGTTGGCCGGAATGCGGTCCGCATTTTCCCGCCACAGCCAGCCGGGACCACAGCCGCATTCCAGCACGCGCATCCCTGGTTCTAACGCCAGGAAATCAAACACCCACGGCTGCCAGGCGGTAACGGCCGTGCTAAACCGCCGGTGCAGCCCGGCCCGCGCATCCAGGTTGCTGCTGGTGCGATACTGGTTTTGCTGCAAATAGTGGGCATCTTGAAAAAGCTTTACCTCGCTCATCATTTCCTCCGAAATCTTGGCAAGCAAGCCGAGGGCTAAAGCCCCCGGCTACTTGCCACTTACTTCAAGTACAGTTCCAACTGAGCCAAAACCTCATTCCAGATTGCTTCATGCCGGTCGCGGTCAGCCGTCGTCAAGAATTCATCGTGGAACAAGGTGAGTTCGGTTTCGGTCGGGCTAAGCTGGCGCAGCGTGACGGACACGTAACTGTCTTCCGCGTCCGTTTCGTCGCCCCAGCGCCAGGTAAAGGCCAGCTTTGCCGGCTCCATAATTTCATGGTACAGGCCGCTCACCTGATAGGCTGGACCATCACCCGTTTGCAGTTTAATCTGATAATCGCCGCCGGTCCGTAAATCGTTCTCAGCGTGCAGCGCTTGGATTTGTGCCTTAACCTGGAACCATTTTTTGAGCGCCTCGGGCTCGGTCCAGGCGCGGAAGACACGCTCGGCCGAAGCGCGATAGGTGTGTGTTTTGGTCAAACTTATCGTTTCCTGGCTCATCAATAACTCCGTTTATCAATTTGTAGATTCGGAATTTAGCATACCACGCCTGCAATCACAAAGCGATCTGTGCCGGCGTCTTAGACCGTTGGTTAGAAATGGGTGAGGCGTTGAGCAAAACGGCCGTTCCCCCGTTAAGGTACAGTTGTAAAAAACAGTTATTTACCCAAATGGAGAAACCCGATGACATTAAAACGCCTTTTGATCTTGTCGCTTCTGCTCATGGGTGGATTGGTCGCCTGCACCAGCGACGCCTTCACCGATCCCACACCCATCCCGCCACCACCGACGACCAGCAGCAGCGGCGAAGATAATGCCCCTGTGGCCACCATCACGCCCAACCCCAACGCCGTATCCACGGAAACGGCCGTTGAACCCACGCCCACCCTCATTCCCACCATGACCCCCACAGCGACGGCGGCGGCAACGGCCGTTACCGATCCACCGGTTCAGGTTATCAGCAGCCAACCGCTGCCCACCACCAGCCGAGACCTGCTCTTTTTGGCTGACGGTGCCTTTAAGCAATGGACCCACACCACCCGGCAAATCGAAACCATCGTGCCGGGGCCAGCCCCTGGCAACCGGGTGCAGGATGGCCCCGTTTTGGTTGACCAATTTGTAGGCGACATTACCGGCTATTCGATGAGCGCCGACGGCAAGCGAGCCGTGGTGGCCCGCCTGCTCGAACTGGCATCTCGCAGCGACGATGAATTTGGACCAACGGAAACCAGCCACGAGCTATTGTTTGTGGACATGATCAGCCGCGAAACCTGGACGCTGGTGCCCCAGGTAGACAATCTGGGCGATTTTCAGCTATCGCCGGATGGGCAGCAGTTGGCTTTTGCCGCCACCGGCCTGGACGGCATTCCCGATGCGCCCGAGGGCGACAGCAGCCAACCGCTGCCCAACAACCTGTACATCCTGAACACCGGCGGCGGCAATCCCGGCAATTTGCGCCAGGTGCGCGCCTGTGAGTCCCGCTGTTTTGGCCCAGCCTGGCACGTGGAAAACAATCTGGTCGCTTTTGCCGACGACAGCGCGCTCTGGCTGTACAACATCGCCGCCGATGCGCCGGAAATGGTGCTGGAAAACCGGCCTTACGAAGAAGGCATGGCGGATATTGGCCAGATTTCGATCTACTCACCGATTGATTGGGCCGGCAACGGCCGTTACCTGCTGCTGTGGCGCGGCCGTTGGGAGGGTGCCTCTCGCGCTGTGCTGGATGTACCCACCGGGGCGCTGGCGGCCGTGCCCGACTCATTCGTTTATGCCGAGATGTTTCCCTCAGAAATTAGCTGGATGCCGGATAACCGGCTGCTGGTCTGGCGCTCGCAAACTGAGTCGAGCGAAATTACGCCCAGGGTCGAGCTGTGGCGCTTCAACCCGGATGCGGCAGAGTTGGTGATGGAAGAATCGGCCGTGTTGTCTGACCTGCCGCTGGGCGTGCTAGGTGGTACGAATCTGGAAGACGGCCGTTTCGCTTTCGCCCTCAACATCCCGCCCAGCGCTGCCAACTTTGAGGCCGCTGTGCAGGCAGTGGGCACCTACCAGCTTACCTCGCTGGCGGAAACGCCGGAGCGGGTAAACAGCCTGCCCCCTGCCGGCGAGGCCCATCTGGAAAGCCGGGTTCATTGGGCCAAAGACGGCAGCGGCGCCATCCTGGTGCAGGAACCACTTCAGTTCCAGCCCAACGTTTTTTACGCACCCACCGATGGTGATTTTCTGTATGAGATCACGGCCGTTTTCGGCCAAAACCCCCACAATTTCCAATGGCAGCCGGAGATCGTGGTGCCGTAAATCAAAATAATCGCGCAGCAGGCGTCTAATCAATTACATACCCAGACACTAAGGGTTTGCCCGTAGTGGTTCTGGCTACAAGAATGATAAACCCTTAGGGTCTTTAGATGACATTGCCAAGAAACACTGCTGCTTTTTTACTCGCTACTTCCCTCTTCCTCCTCCTCATGGGCTGCGGGGAAACGGCCGTGCCCCAAGCAACGGCCGTTTCCCAGGCAGCCCCCACAGACAGTCCGGCTGCGCCAACGGCCATACCCGCCACCAACACGCCGCCGCCGGAACCAACACAGCCAACCCCAACAGCCACCATCGCGCCAACCGCCACGCTGCCGCCCAGCCCCACTCCCACGCCAACCATCTGGCACGAGATGGCCAAAATGCCGACGGCCCGTTCAGAAATGTCAGCCGGAGTGATAGACGGCCGTATCTACGTCCCTGGCGGCTGGGGCAACGGCTATGATCAATCCATCGCATTGGAAATGTACGATCCGGCCACAGATAGCTGGACCCAACTGGCCGACCTGCCGTTTCATGTGAACCATCACGCAACGGCCGTTTACAACAACGCGCTCTACGTCTTCGGCCCGGACGATATTGCCCTGCGCTACGATCCGGCTGCCGACAGTTGGGCAGAATTGGCCCCCATGCCCGAAAACCGCTGGGCCGGCGCTGCGGCCACTCTAGGTGACTACATTTACTTTTTAGGCGGCAGCGGCAGCAGTTCAGACCTGCTGCGCTATGACCCGGCCGGCGATAGCTGGACCCGCCTGGCCCCGCTGCTGCAAGCGCGGGAACACACGCAGGCGGTGGCGCTTGATGGCAATCTGTATGCCCTGGGCGGCCGCTGGGACCGCGGCCTGAACAGCGTGGAGCGTTACGACCCGGCCACTGACACCTGGACCCGCGTGCCCAGCATGAACCAGCCACGCAGCGGCTTTGGTGCGGCCGTTTGGGATGGCAAAATCGTCGTGGCCGGCGGTGAACTTCTCGCTCCCCTGGCGATCATTGACACCATCGAGATATTTGATCCGGCACAAAACCGCTGGGAAATGGCAGATGTCACGATGCCGGTGCCCCTCCACGGCCTGCCCATCGCCATTATTAAAGCTGATCTTTACCTCTTGGGTGGCTCCGGTCTGGCCGGCGACGTTTCAAACCGGGGGAGAATCTACCGCTTTACGCTAGACGCCTCATAAACCACCGGCTGTTTTTCCCAAATGAAATAGTACTTTCTTCACTGGCAACTTTTGGCTATAGGTAAAGTCGCACCAATCTTTTATGCTGGTGGTATGGACTAATCCAAAATCAGTTGGCTCATCTCGGAACGACCTAAGGGTTTGTCCGCCCATGAGCGAGGTTAGTCAAGTGCAAACCCTTAGGGTCTGCATAGTCACAAATTTTTTTTTAAGGAAATCATGCAGCCCATCATAAGAAAAATATTCAGCAAGCCTGAATTTTCAGACCCGGACAAAACGCGCGTGGCCCTACTCATCTGGACCATGAACATGATTTTGCTCGCCGGGACTATTTTCATTTGCACACTCTTTATTTTCTTAGATCCACCGGGATGGCTGCGGTCTCTTGCCATTGGCGCCGTTGTCTTAACGATTACGTTAATTTCTTTTCATTTATTGAACCGGAAGCACCTTAAAGCAGCCAGCGGCCTGCTTGTTTTCAACGTTTTCCAGGGATTAGTCATAAACGCCTGGTTGTATGGCGGCATTCGCGGCAACAATGGGGCGTGCTTCATCTTATTGTTGATCATTACCGGCCTTTTGCTGGGAAAACGCCAACTGATGCATGCAACCATCGCCTCTTTATTGACGCTTACCGCCCTATTTCATGCCGAGCGGATGGGCATTCTACCCAATGCGCCAGTAGAACCGATTCAGGCAACCGATTTGGCCATTATTTATGCGGCTTTAGGCGTTGGCGCCTTCTTGCTGCATTCCGCCATAAGCAGTTCAGACAAAGGGTACCGGCTGCTGAACCAGGCTTTAGACAATTTGCGGCAAACGACGGTGTCTAAGACTTATGTGGATAACATCATCGCTTCGATGCAGGATATGCTCTTTGTGATTACCCCCGATATGCGCATCGAAAAAATCAACCAGGCGGTCATCCACCTGCTTGGATACGATGAAAGAGACCTAATGGGCCAGCCGCTGCACATCGTGATAGCCCCGCAAGACCGCTTGCCGTGGCAGGCGGTCACGACGATGGCCTCCCCCTTGTTTGCCCTGCGCGACCAGGAGATGAAGCTGATCGCCAAAGACGGGCGGGAGATTTACACGGCCGTTTCCACCGCCATTATGCAAGAGGAAGCCAAAATCGGCAGTCCCAGCATCGTTTGTGTGGCCAATGATATTACCCAGCGCAAACAGGCCGAAATTGAGCTAAAAACGGCCAAAATTGCCGCCGAAAAAGCAGCTAAAGTCAAGGCTGAATTTTTGGCCAGCATGAGCCATGAAATTCGCACCCCTCTCAACGCCGTTTTGGGCATGACCAGCCTGCTGCTAGATACACAGCTCACCCCGGAACAGGAAGATTACATCAACACTGTCCGCACCAGCGGCAGCGGACTTCTGGCCATCATTGACGACATTTTAAATTTCTCCAAGATCGATTCGGGTAAACTGGAGCTGGAGCAGGCCGCTTTCAACCTACGCGACTGTCTGGCAGAAGCTGTCGATTTAATCGGCGCTGAGGCGAAGGCAAAAAATCTCTGCCTCACCACCACGATTGAGCCAGGCGTTCCAGAAATGATCGAGGGTGACATTACTCGACTGCGCCAAATATTGGTTAACCTGCTGGGAAATGCTGTCAAGTTTACGGCCGAAGGGGTAGTGAATCTTAACGCAGCAGGGCAGAAAAAAGATGATCGCTACGAGCTGTCTTTTACGGTGCAAGATACCGGCATAGGCATTCCGCAAGATCGAATTAAGAACCTGTTTAAGCCCTTTCACCAGATTGATTCTTCTACGACTCGCAAGTTTGGCGGCACCGGGTTGGGGTTGGCCATTTGCAAACATCTGGTGACCATGATGGAAGGAAACATTTGGGTAGAGAGCGAACCGGGCAAGGGGAGCAGTTTTCACTTCACCATTCAGACGAGCATACCTGCCGTAACTGGGGAAAATGGGGGGAACGGCCGTTCCCCAAACGGCACCAACGGAAAATCACAATTCAATATAGCGTTAGGCCAAAAGCATCCCCTACGTATCTTGCTGGCCGAAGATAATCTCATCAATCAAAAGGTTGCGCTACGCATGTTAGAGCGGCTGGGATACAATGCCGACACGGCGGCCAACGGATTAGAAGCCATCCATGCGCTTTCTCGCCAGCCTTACGATCTCGTTTTGATGGACATTCAAATGCCGGAAATGGATGGCCTCCAGGCTACGCAACAGATTCGGCAGGAGTTACCTGCCAACCAGCAGCCGCGGATTGTAGCCATCACGGCCAACGCCCTGGCAGGTGACCGGGAAACATATCTGGCCGGCGGCATGGATGATTACGTCAGTAAACCGATCCAAGTAGAAGAGTTGAAGCGGGTTTTGCAAAGCAGCCAACCAATCAACGGCCATTAATCCGTTTCACTGCCATTGCCCTCATCTGCATTAGCGGAAGCTTTGGCCTGTTCCGCTGCTGCTTCTGCCGCCAGATATTCTTCCTCTGTCATGTAACGGCCGCCCGTAATCTCGTGGCTCACCATCTGGTAATTGCCGTCAAGCTGCACCACTGTCTGGATGCGCCGGAAGCAGCGGTTGTCTACGATGGTTTTATGCCACTCGTAGCCGTCTCCCGTGTTTTGCAGATCGTGCTGCTTGTCCGCCCGTACCTTCACCCGCGCGCCGCAGTTGTCACACGCCACGTAAAAATAAATGCCCTGCTTATCGACGTACTTTTCCGGCTCGCCTCCACCAAATAACTTCTTTAAAAATCCCATTTCACCTTCTCCTTAGAAACTAACGCAGAGGCGCGGAGGTGCAGAGAAAAAAAGCCCTTGCATCCCAGCGTCCTACTTTTAGTGCCATGTTCCAGGCATACCGCCCCAGCCAGCAACCTTTTATGATTATAGCCCAAATTTCTCCACCACAACTTGCCCCTTCACCATCCCTTCCTCTCATGCTAAACTTGCGTTATGTCCACCGAGGAATTTTGGGAGGCGCTAGAAGAAGCCACCAACCCCACCGCCTACAAGCCGCTGCGGAACCCGCGCATTGTTGTCTCGCGGCTGCAAAGCAGAACGGAACCATACTACGTTATTAAGGAGCCAGAGACCAAATCGTACCTGCGGCTGGGCGAGGAAGATTACGCGCTGTGGTGGCAGATGAACGGCCGTAAATCCGTCAAAGACCTGCTCTTCTACAGCCTCAAACGGTACAAAACGCTGCCCATTGGCCACCTCACGGCGTTAATTGGCGAACTGAAAGACGGCCGTTTCCTGCAAGCCCCGAATGTGAAAGTTTACGACCAGATCGAAGCCGCCCTGGCCGCCCGTGCCCCTGCCAGCCGGGGGCAAAAACTGCTCAAAGGCTTTCTCTACACCGAACTGGCCATCTCCGGCCTTGACGATTTTTTCACTCCACTCTACCAACGGCTCAAGCCGCTCTTCTGGCCACTGTCGCAAACGCTGCTGTTTCTGCTGGTGCTGCTTGGGGGATTTTTGTTTGGCCTGAACTACTTTTTTGGCAATTACAATATCACCGGCAGCGGCCTGGGCGTCCTCACCCTCCTGCTGGCCAACATGCTGGTCATTGGCCTGCACGAGCTGGCCCACGGCCTGATGACCAAACATGTCGGGCGCGAGCTGGACCGGGGCGGCTTTTTGCTCTACTGGGGCTTCCCCGCCTTTTTTGTCGATACGCGCGATACGTGGCTGTCACCCCGGCTGGACCGCATCAAGGTCTCCTGGGCCGGGCCGTATTCGGGGCTGATGCTGGGCGGGCTGATGGGCGTGGCGTTAACGGCCGTCACCGCCTACAACAGCGATCTGCAGCAATCTCTCCTTGTTACGTTTCTCTTCCAGGTTGGCTTTCTGGCCTATCTCAGCGTCTTTGTCAACCTCAACCCGCTGCTGGAGCTGGACGGCTACTTCATGCTCATGGATTGGCTGGAGATGCCCGGCCTGCGCGACCGCGCCTTCCACTTTTTGCGCCACGAAGCGTGGCCCAAACTGCGCGACGCCGGCGATCCGCGCGACTTTTGGCAGTCGCTCTCCCGCGCCGAGCGCATCTTCATGCTCTTTGGCGTGCTGGCCCTGCTCTATTCCATCGTTGCCCTCTGGCTGGCTTTCACCTTTTGGGAAGGGTACGTAAGCGACTTTTTCTTTAACCTGTGGCACAGCGGCCAATGGTGGGGCCGGTTGGCGGTGGGGTTGATGACGGCCGTTCTCATCCTGCCCGGCATTTACTACCTGGGACTGTACGGCTGGAGCCGCATCCAGGCCGGGCTGGAATGGCTGGCCCGCCGCCAACTGCTGGCCCGCCCCGACGTATTGGCCCTGCTGCTGGGGCTGCCAATCCTCATTGGCTCGCCGTTGATCTACTTTGCCCTTGACCGCGTCACAACAGTTCAGACCACCTTCTGGCAGGGAATTTTTGTCTGGATTTTGCACATCAGCACGGGAGCGGCGCTGGTGGGCGTGGCGCGGCAGTTGCCGGGTTCACGGTTTCAATGGGCGCTGTGGGCGCTGACGGCCGTTCCCCTCACCCTCGCCTTTGCCTGGATCAGCCCCACCACGTTCGGCCGCGATTTGGCCCTCATCGCCACCGCCACGGCCATTCTGGCCGCCGGCATTGTCGCCTGGTATACCATCAATCCCGGCTATCTGGCGGTCGGCGACCGTCTGATGATGGCCTTGTTTATTTTGTTGGCCGTAGCCACTTACACGAGCATGACCTATCTGGTAGGCGTTGATGAACTGGCGGCAAACGGCCGTTGGCTGGCAACGGCCGTTATCTGTTTAGGCATCGGTTTAGGATTGGCGCTGATGGCTCCGCTGCTGATAAATTTCGGCCGTTCCCGCTTTGCCCTGCCCTGGGGATTGTCCACCCTGGCGATTCTTATCACCCCCTGGTTACAGCTTTATCCCCGGCTGGACTTCACCGTTATCACTCTGTGGCTGTACGCCGCCCTGCTTTACTTGCTGCTGGGCACCCTGGCCCAATTCACCCGCTCAGAAGTAACCGAAGCCAGCGAGCCCGGCATCTTCAGCGAGCGGCAGCGGCTCATCAACAGCTTCAACCAGTTCATGGATGCCCTGTTCACCAGCTACGAAACCATCTTTGGCCGGCGGCGCCTGGCCCTTATCCAGAGCCAGATGGCCGCCCTGGGCGCGCTTGATCCCGATGCCACCATCATGGAGCTGAGCCGGCACGCCCAAAACGCGATGCTTCTGGCCGTGGACCGCCTGGACGACCTGGCCGGCACCCCCTTCACGCGCAAGGCTGGTCAGGCCGCCTACGACAGCCTGGACTGGCTGGATGCCGAAACGCTGGCCCGCCACGTCCTGGCCAAAACGGAGTGGGGCGCGAAGCTGGCCCAGGGCTTCATCCAGGCCCGCGACAAGCGCACGGATCTCATTCGCCAGGCCGATATTTTTGCCGGATTTGACCAGGAAGGCGTGGAGACGCTGCTCAAACTGCTGCGCCGCTGGCGGGTCCGCCCCAACCAGGTCATAGCCCACGCGGAACGGGAAGCGCTCTACTTTTATCTCATCGAGGAAGGGGAAATTGGCGTGTTTCACAACGGCGTGCAGCAAGCTGTTTTGGCGGCAGGTGGTTATTTTGGAACGGCCGCATTAGCCGGCAGCGGCAGTTACCAATTCACCTACCGCGCCCTCACCGCTGCCACCACGCTCGTTGTTCACCGCGACCAGTTCGACCCGCTGCTGCGCGCCGATACGACGCTGGCGCAGCAGGTCAGCTCCGGTGCGCAAGAACGCGACCTACTGCGGCAGATGCCCCTCTTCAGCAGCCTCAGCCCGCAGGAGCTGGCGACGGTCGATGCCCGCCTCCAGCCGCGCCGCGTCGCTGCCGGTGAACAGTTTGTGCAGCAGGGCGCGCCGCGCAGCCATCTGTACATCATCTACGAAGGGGAAGTGGAAGTGTTTGTCAGCGAAAACGGCACCGAGCGGGTGATTGGCAAGCTGGGGCCGGGCGAGCATTTTGGCGAATACGCTCTCTTTGCCGACACGCCGTACCACGCCAGCGTCCGCGCCGTGGTGGACAGCCAGCTGTTGCTGCTGGACGAACCCAAGTTCGACGAGCTTGTGGCCACATGTGAACGGATGACCCATTACGTGGAGCAAATCGGCAGCGGCCGTCTCATCGCCACCCGCCGCCGCGCCACCCCCGCTGCCCTTATTTCGTAGGTCAATTTTGTTGCATTTTAAGAAAATAATCGGGTAACGCTGTGGCCGGTCTCTGACCGTGCCACCGGCCGTCACGGTCAGGAGAGCATCCCTTCGGTCTGAGATGCGGCCGGAGCCAACTACCAGTTTAAATTTTAAGGACTAACAAAATTGACCGACAGGCATTTTCATTACATTTCTGCCAGGCGCCACCAACGGGAGCCTCATGAAATAAATGATTTTACAACCAATACCATTCTTTATCATTAAAGCCCACTTCTATAGCTGCAAGAAGGGCGGAGCGGCCTAATATGGGGCCGCTGGGACAAAGAGGATCGAACACAACGTCAATCGTTATCCGGAGGCCTTCTACTATTACATCAAGATTTCTGAGTATTTTTGAGGTTGCCCAACTATTGGCAGTCCAGTAACCATAGGGTTGTGCAGATGATAAGGATAATCCCACTTGTTGTGCATAAGTGTCTGGGAGCATTAAATAATCGGCACCAGTATCCACAAGGGCCTGGTAAACTGGTCGTTGGGATTTTGGACCAACAAGTTCAATGTCTAGTTTTGGCCGGTTGCCAATATATTGTTCGACATTCTTATAAGTTACATAGGTATCTTTTTTCATTGGATTCCCTCGAATGTTACGAATGTAAATGCGAAGTCAGCTAAACTTAATTCTTCTCGCTCAAGCATTCTATTAATTATTTCAGCCAGCCGAGATAATGATTCATTGCTCTCCAAAATAGTCCTTTCATTTACTCTAGCTACAGCGACCCATTTATTATTATGTTCACGTAATTCGTTCCAATGTGTATCTAGCCAAATTGTTCCCAAATGCCTACTCATATTATTTTTCTCCAGTTTGCTTAGATAAAATAGGGCCTTCCTCTTCATTCCCCGTTTGTGGGGCGAATATACCAGGACTAGGAAGGCTTTTGTATTTGACTCGAACAATATTTGCTTCCTTTCGTTTTCCGCGTCCTCCAAATTCCAGGAGAGAAATTTTCAGCCCGGTTGAACCTTCATTTTCTATTTCGACTGCAAATTCAAACTCAATTTCTTCAAACTTCATGATAGCCAACCCACTTTTCACTGCTTTATTGTGAGATTTTATTAGCTCTGAACGAGTGGCTGCCAACAAATCTGCCAGTTGAATATTTTTGTTTTGGGCAGATTTCCTTCTTCCCCCAGTAAAGCCAAATATCCAACCAATTAAAGCAGTTACAATTATAAAGACTACTAATGCGAGAATTTCTTCAGGACTCATAAACATCTCCTTAAAGTCGTTCACTTTACGAACCCTATTTTAAAGACTCTGTAGCCATCATTTCACGGTTGTATACCGCCAGCTTCAAACCAGTTGGCGGCTGATTCTAATGACGGCCGTTCCCCCACCACCATCATGGTAAAGCGCTCCAACGTATCATTTTGATAACGTTTTAAGCGCCGAGCCGTATTTTTCCACAAACTCATTAAGTTGTTTTGCAAACGTGGGATCAATTTCCGCAATCGCAGCATTCTTTGGCTTAACGATCAATCGTCCGCCTGCGTCATCAACCGAGACAGAAACCTCGTCACCTTCCTGCAAGCCTAACTGAGCAACCACATTGTCGGGTAAAGAAATGACCAAACTGTCGCCCATTTTGAAAATTTTGCGCACCATAATCAATCTCCTGTACTAACAGCTTGCATACAAAAGCATAAAAGACACAAGGTGGTTCGGCAAACGGCCGTTCCTCCACTTTTCACTTCTCACTTCCCACTCCCCCCACTTCCCCTTGCCATCCCCACCGCTTGCCCGTAAAATCCCCAGGTAACAAATTACAATTTTGTTGGCCAAAATTGTATCGCAAAATCGTTCATTTTTTGTAGCCATCTTTCTTAGCCCGTCATTCCCGCCTTCGCGGGAGTGACACGGGAAAGGGAATAGCAAAGTACACAATTTGGCCACCAATAACTGAGGAAACATTCATGGACGCAGACGCAACCAAACGCGCCACACAAAAAAAGGCGCTGGAAAATATTAAAAATGGCCTGGCAACCCGCGTACGGATTATGGTATTCCATAATTGCTGCCCCGTATGCCGCGCGGCCGAAGGCGCCTACGAATTTGATGAGGTGCCGGAGCTGCCGATCGAAGGTTGCTCCCACCCGGACGGCTGCCGCTGCTCTTACGCCCCCGTTCTGGACATGTTTGGCCCGTAAAAAATAGCCATCAAAGATTCCGCAGATTTACCAGATTGATTCCTTTTAATCTGCGAAATCTTTGATTTTCCCTACGTTTTCCACCCGATGCCGATTCGCCTCAAACAGTTCCTCATTCTCTGCCTGCTTCTCCTGGCCGCCTGTGGTGGGGGGGCAGAGGCCGCCCCACCTCCGCCAACACTTAGCCCGCAGGCGCAGTTGGGCAAACAAGTCTTCTCCCGTGACTGTGGCGCCTGCCACAGCACGACCCCGGACACGGTCATCGTTGGTCCGTCGCTGGCAGGCATCGCCAATAAAGCCGGCAGCCGTGTTGAGGGACAAGACGCCTACACTTACCTCCTCACCTCCGTCATGCAGCCGGACGCCTACCTGGTAGAAGGGTTTGAAAACCTCATGCCCGCCTCACTCAGCAAACAGCTCACCGGCGAAGAGCTAGACGCCGTCATCGCTTACTTGCAAACCCTCCAGTAGTTGTTGGTTGCGAGTGGCTGGTTGCTGGTACAATTCGCTCACAATTAGCAAACTAAAACTATCAACTGAAGAGGAGAAACCCATGTCCACTGTTCTAAAATGGATCGTCCGTATTTTTGGCGTTCTTATTGGCTTGTTGCTGATCGTGTTTGTCGTTGCCGCGGCCATGCCGGCCCAGGCCGACCCTGACGTTGGCGAGGAACATGGCGCGGGAGCCAGCAGCGTACAGCCATCGTACACAGGTCTACAGCGTGAATTCCCGCCGCTGAATGAAACGGCCGCAAATCCCACCACCGACGCCAAAGCAGAGTTGGGCCGCCTTCTCTTCTTCGATCCGGTCCTCTCAGCCAACAACGACACCGCCTGCGCCACCTGCCACCAGCCGGATTTAGGCTTTGGCGACGGCCGTACCGTCGCCATCGGCCCTAACGGCACAGAACTTGCCCGCAACACTCCCACCCTGTGGAATGTTGGCTATGCGCAGAATCTGTTTTGGGACGGCCGTCTCGATTCCCTCGAAGCCCAGTCTAACATTCCCCTTACCCATCCAGACGAAATGGGCGTGACAGATACCGCTGCATTGGTGGCTGAGGTTGCCGCCATCGACGAGTATGAAGCCATGTTCAACACCGCCTTTGACGACGGCGTCACGCTGGAAAACATCGAAAACGCGCTGGCGGCATTCCAGCGCACCCTCATCAGCAACAACAGCCCGTTTGACCAGTACGCCGCGGGCAATGTGGACGCTCTGACCCCCAGCCAGCGGCGCGGCCTGGCGCTGTTCCGCTCCGGGGCGACGCGCTGCTTTGA
>CALBTC010000151.1 GCA_937967805.1 uncultured Anaerolineaceae bacterium | reverse complement strand
ATATGGAAATACAATTTTTGAACCAATGCCAGAAAAAAGAGTTTTCATCAATGACCGCGCTTTGTTAATTTCTTTGTTGCTTTCTTCTAGCTCATTCTTCCCCCAAAACCTACTGCAAATGTACGATTTTCGCGCTCTAAACTCAATGGGATGAAGGTATCGGTTTGAACTGTTGGCGTGTGGAAAGCGTGAATATTGTGGTCCAGGGCAGCGTCACCAGCGCCATTTTGAATGCGGTTGTAGCGGAAGTTCTACCGGGACCTGGCACCGTCTTCTTGCAGGTAAACTGGGGCTTCAAGGCTCCTGTTCGACCAGGCGATACCATCATTGGTGAAGTGGTGGTCACGAAGGTGCGGGAAGATAAACCGATTACCGGGTTGGATACCCGGTTGATGTTTTCAGACGGCCGTGTGGTGTTGGATGGGACGGCCGTTTGCTATACAATGCCAATTCGATAACCAGAGAAAATCATGAAACTGACGCAGTTTCCTGTTTCACGACTACGCGCCGGCCAACCGCCACGGGCTGAGTTCTTGCTGGATTTACCGGCGGCACGGGCAGGCTGGCTTTGGTGCCACCATCAATCTCCCTGCCGTTCAACCATGCGCTTTAATTTTTCAACAAAGTATTTAGGATTTACGGCCGTATATGCCCCTCCCCAATACATACCCACTTGTAGGTTGTTAATTCCTCCAACCCCATCGGGCCGCGAGCGTGCAGCTTTTGTGTGCTCACCGCCACCTCGGCCCCCAGGCCAAACTGCCCGCCGTCGTTGAAGCGGGTGCTGGCATTGACGAATACGGCCGAACTATTGACCTCATTCACGAATTTCGTGGCGTTGTGCCAATTGTTGGTCACGATGCTGTCGCTGTGGTCCATGCTGTGGGCGTCAATGTGGTCGATGGCTTCGTCCAGCCCCATGACTTTCACACCTAAAATCAGGCTCATCCACTCCGTGCTGAAATCGTCCGGTCCGGCAGGTATAACCTTAGCGCCGTGCCCGTTCCGGCTCAAAATTTCCAGGGCGCGGCCGGCGGGACGCAGCTCCACCTTGTTTTGCGCCATCCGTTCGGCCATCTTGGGCAAAAATTCATCGGCGATGGCCGGATGGACCAAAACGGTGTCCAGCGCGTTGCAGACGCTGGGGCGCTGCACCTTGGCATTCTCAATAATGTCTACAGCTTTGTCTTGATCGGCGCTCTCATCAACAAAAACGTGGCAGATGCCAATGCCGCCGGTGATAACCGGAATGGTGGCCTGCTCGCGGCAGAGGCGGTGCAGCCCGGCCCCGCCGCGGGGAATGAGCATGTCGATATATTTGTCCAGCCGCATCATTTCGGCCACCAGGGCCCGGTCGGGATTGTCGATGTACTGCACGGCCGTTTGTGGCAGCCCCACCTTTTCTAGCGCCGCCTGAATGACGTTGACCAGCGCCAGATTACTGCGTAAAGTCTCGCTGCCGCCACGCAGGATGGCGGCGTTACCCGTTTTCAGACAAAGCGTGGCGATGTCAATGGTGACGTTAGGGCGCGCCTCGTAAATGACGCCCAGCACGCCTACCGGAATGCGGCGGCGGCTCAGGCGCAGGCCGTTGGGCAGCACCCGGCTGTCAAATTCACTGCCGACCGGATCGGGCAGGCCAACCACGTTGCGTGTATCGGCGGCCAGGCCGGCCATGCGCGCTTCGGTCAGCAGCAGCCGGTCCAGCAACCCTTCGCTGAGGCCTTTTTTACGGCCGTCTTCAATATCCAGCGCATTCTGAGCCAGCACCGTCTCCGTCTGCGCTTCCAGTTCATCGGCAATGGCCAGCAGTGCCCGGTTTTTCTCATCCGTCGTGAGCGTGGCCAAAATTCGTCCTGAAGCTTTGGCCGCTTTCCCCATCGCTACTAAATCAGTCATCATTTTCTCCGAATTTGCCACAGAGAACACAGAGGAAAAAGAGAAAAAAGCTATAAAGCTAGTTGGCCAAGATTGGGCCAATTTTCTCTGGATAGGCAATTCACTCTTAAAAATTGGCCCAATCTCCTGAAGTTACAAAAGAAAAACTCTAAAGTCTCTGTCTGTGTTCTTTGGGGCTATATGTTATAACAAAATCAAATCGTTACGGTGCACGACGACCGGGCCGTAAGCATAGCCTAAACGGGTTTCAATCTGGTCGGAGTGCAGCCCGGCAATCTGGTGCAGATCGCTGCTGGCGTAGCGGGCAATGCCGCGGGCCAATTCTTGCTTATCTGGCCCCTCGATGCAAATGGTGTCCCCGCGGTAAAACGTGCCGGTGATGGCGGTGATGCCGGCGGGGAGGAGGGAACGGCCGTTTTCCAGCAAAGCCTTTGCCGCCCCCTCATCAATCACCACGCACCCTTTTGGCTTGCGCCCGGCAAAAATCCAGCGCTTGCGGTTTTCCAGCGGATTTTCTAATGCGGGGAAGCGGGTGCCAACCGATTCGCCGCTGACGATGCGGCTGATGACGTTGGGCGCGCTGCCGGCGGCAATCACCACATCGGCACCGGCGCGGCGGGCCACATCGGCTGCCTGCAATTTGGTGGTCATGCCGCCCACGCCCAATCCGCTGACGCTGGCCCCGGCCAATGCTTTCAACGTCTCATCAATTTTATTCACTTCAGGAATGAGCTGGGCATCGGGATTGGTGCGGGGATCGGCCGTGAACAGGCCGGGCTGGTCGGTTAGCAGCAGCAATAAATCGGCCTCGGCCAGGGTAGAAACAAGCGCCGAGAGGTTGTCGTTATCGCCTACCTTGATCTCTTCGGTGGCCACGGCGTCATTTTCATTGACGACGGGCACAATGCGATTGTCCAGCAGAGTATGCAGCGTATCGCGGGCATTGAGGTAGCGCCGCCGGTTGGTGACGTCTGCCCGCGTCAGCAAGATTTGCCCGACGTGAATGCCGTAAATCTCAAAATACCGTTCCCACATCTGCATCAGACGGCTTTGGCCCACGGCGGCAAACATCTGTTTGTTGGTTACGGTGTTTGGGATGTTGGGGAAGCCCAGCCGGTGCCGCCCCACGGCAATGGCCCCAGAGGTGCAAATGATAATGTCCTTGCCCTGGCGATACAGTTTGGCACATTGACGCACCAGTTCGACCATGTGAGGGTGATCCAGCTGGGGCGAGCCGCCCGTCAGCACGCTGGTTCCCAACTTAACCACAATTCGCTGATACATAACGCTCCTGTTTGGCTGCCGCTTTTGGCGTTGTTTGGTGACAGCGCGCGGCTTTAGGTTTAATTCGGCCGTTTCCATTTTGCTATTTATCCTGATTTTCCTTGTTTTCGCCACATTGCTTCTTTTAAACGGTAATGACAATTTCTTACGCGAGCGATTACGCCCATCGGCAAATAAGGTGGTTTTTTAAACCAAACCTTTGCATACTTATAGAGACCTACAAGTCACTTGTCTCATTAAGCAGATTTCATGCCTGTGGCCTGTGCCACAAATGAAATTAAGATGCAGATTACTGTGGCGCATTCAAAAATTCTTCTCTCTGCGCCTCCGTATCTCTGCGTTAAATTATTCTAGGAGAGTATTTTATGTCAGGATTAAGCCATTTGCCTGCCGGTGTCGTCACGGGCGATCAGGTTCAGGAAGTTTTTGCTCACGCCAAAGCCAACCAGTATGCGCTGCCCGCCGCCAACGTGGTGGGCAGCAACAGCGTCAATGCCGTGTTGGAGACGGCCCGCGATTTGAATTCTCCCGTCATTTTGCAATTTTCCAACGGAGGTGCCCACTTTTTTGCCGGTAAGGGGATGAATAATGAGGGACAAAAAGCGGCCGTTGCCGGCGCGGTTTCTGGGGCGCATCATGTACACCAGGTGGCTGCCCTCTACGGTACCCGCGTTATTTTACACACCGACCACGCCGCCAAAAAGCTGCTGCCCTGGGTCGATGGTATGTTGGACGCCGGGGAGGCATTCTACAAGGTACACGGCATCCCGCTCTACAGCTCCCACATGCTGGACCTGTCTGAAGAGCCGATTGAGGAAAACGTTGAGATTTGCCAGCGTTACCTGGAGCGCATGAGCAAAATGGGGATGACGCTGGAAATTGAGCTGGGCATTACCGGCGGCGAGGAAGACGGCGTGGACAACACCGACGTAGACAGCTCTCGCCTCTACACCCAGCCGGAAGAAGTGGCCTACGCTTACGAACAGCTCATGAAAGTGAGCGACAAGTTCACCGTCGCCGCTGCCTTTGGCAACGTGCACGGTGTGTACAAGCCAGGCAACGTGCAGCTACGGCCGATTATTTTGCACAACTCCCAGGTGTATGTACAAGAAAAATTTGGCACTAAAGAGAAACCAATCGATTTTGTGTTCCACGGTGGCTCTGGCTCCAGCCCGGAAGAAATTGCCGAAGCGATCTCTTACGGGGCTATCAAGATGAACATCGACACCGACTTGCAGTGGGCTTTCTGGGACGGCGTGCGCCAATACGATCAGAAGTACCATGACTATCTGCAAGGCCAGATCGGCAACCCGGATGGGGACGACGTGCCCAACAAGAAATATTACGATCCGCGCAAATGGCTGCGCGTAGCCGAGGATTCGTTCCGCGACCGCCTGAAGCGCGCGTTTGAAGAGCTGAACAACGTTAACCGTTTGGCGTAGAGATTGGAGACTGGAGATTGGAGTCTCAAATCTCCAGTCTCTTCATCAGCCGTATGGAAAAATGGATTGGCGTCGTGGGTGGCGTAGGCCCTTTTGCCGGGATCGATTTGCTCAACAAGATTGCGGCGCAAACGGTGGCGGACAAGGATCAGGACCACCTGACGGTGCTAAACTGGTCGCAGCCGGATCAAATTGTGGACCGTACGGAGTTTTTGCTGGGGCAGGTGGCGCAAAATCCGGCGATTGCTCTGGCGGCGCAGGTGAAGCAGTTAGCCAAAATGGGGGCCGGTGTAGTTGGCATCCCCTGCAACACGGCCCACGCGCCGCGGATTTTTAACCAGATCCGGGCGGAACTGGCGGCTGCGAGTTGTGATATTTTGCTGCTGCACATGATTGAGGAAGTCGGCCGTTTTTTGCACAGCAATCTGCCCGACGTGAGGAAAATCGGCGTCCTTTCCACAACGGGAACGTACCGGGCCGGCGTGTATGCCGATGTGTTGCAGCCTTTGGGATTTACGGCCGTTCTTCCCCCACTCACTTTGCAAACTGAAAAAATCCACCCGGCCATCTACGATCCAATTTACGGTCTCAAAGCGCGCGGTCTCGTTACCGAGCAGGTGCAGGAAGATTTGCTGCTGGGCGTCAACACGCTCAAAAACGCCGGGGCTGAAGCGATCATTCTGGGCTGCACCGAACTGCCGCTGGCCTACAATGATTTAGCTGTCGCCGGCCTTCCTCTCATCGATCCCACGCTCATCCTGGCTCGTGCCCTCATCCGTGAAGCCAATCCCAACAAACTAAAGCCAATGTGATTTTTATCCGCAGATTTCGCAGATTACACAGATTATTTTTCTCTTTTCCTCTGCGTTCTCCGCGTTCTCCGCGGTTTGTTTTTAGAGGAGAAACCTATGCCCAGAATACGCGAACTAGACATTTACCAGAGCCAACTCCCCACCGGGCCGCACAATGGCATCACCGATGTGGCCGGAGTGGCGGTGGGTCACTTTACGCTAATTGAGGGGGAGGGAGAGTGGACGGGCAGCGGGCCGTTTCGCACTGGCGTGACGGTGATTTTGCCGCACCAGGGCAATTTGTATGAAGAGAAGGTGGTTGCGGCCGTTCACACCATCAACGGTTTCGGCAAGGTGGCCGGCTTTGAACAGGTCCGCGAGCTGGGCAACATCGAAACGCCGATTGCCCTTACCGGCACCCTGAACGTGCCCCGCGTCGCCGACGCGCTGATGACCATCGCCATTGAGCAAAACCCGCACGTTGGCCTGGGCTTTGCTGCGACGGGACGGCAGGGGTATGCCAGCGTCAATCCACTGGTGGGCGAAACCAGCGACGGCTTTTTGAGCGACATGCAGGCGCGGCCCATCGGCCTGCCGGAAGTGCGGATGGCCCTGGCCGATGCTTCTACCGGCCCGGTAGCCGAAGGTGTGGTTGGCGCCGGCACGGGAACGAGCTGCTATGGTTGGAAAGGGGGCATCGGCACGGCGAGCCGGGTGCTGCCGGAGCGCGGCCAAAACTTCACGGTTGGGGTGTTGGTGCAGAGCAATTTCGGCCGTCCCGAGGAGCTGACGATTGCCGGGGTGCCGGTGGGATTGCATCTTCAGCCGCCTACGCCTGAGCGCCCGGAAGACGGCTCGATCATGATCGTTTTGGCCACGGATGCACCGCTGGATGCGCGACAGTTGGGGCGCTTGTGCCGGCGCGTGGCATTTGGTCTGGCGCGGACGGGCAGCACCGGCCACGGTGGCAGCGGGGATTTTGTCATTGCTTTTAGCACGGCTAATCGGGTACCGGACCGGCCGGAGAAGTTGGTGGTGGGGCAAACGGCCGTTTACGAGCAACCCATCATGAGCCTTTTTTCTCTGGCCGTCATCGAAGCGGTAGAAGAAGCCATCTACAACAGCTTGCTGATGGCCCACACGGTAGTGGGGCGAGATGGCAATACGTGTTTTGGCTTACCGGCAGAGGAGGTGGTTAAGGTGATGCGCGGGTACAATCGTTGAACCATGAGGATTCTTTGTCGGGCGTCGTGGATTCCCGCCTTCGCGGGAATGACAGTTGTGCAGTTGGCAAAAAGAAACCCCGGAGAGGGACGGTAGACCTGGAATAGCACAAGTTTCAGCAGCCTTATGTTGGTGAATCTCATCGTGGCCAATGACAGGTGTTGGCTTCCTGGGTGGTAACTGCTGCGGAAGCAAGCAGGCTCACGAGTGGAGATTTCAAAAGTGCCTATTCCCTGGCCAGTCTACGGTGTCATCCGGGGTGATATGGCTTCAGTATGGTTGCATTATAGAAAATTGGGGGAACGGCCGTCAACAATCCAACCTTAAAATTTGTTGCAATTGCATCTATCTTAAGTGCGACGCGCTTCCAAAGTGCGTTGCACCTGGTAGATCTAACTGTCATTCTCATCAATAGCCCGCTGTGTCACGCGGTAAATCTCGTCTAGCGATGCACCGCGCGCCTTTTCCAGCCGCTCCACCCGTTTCTGGAACTGGTTCAGTGCATAGTCGGTGAAAACCGATTCCTCCAGGCCAAAAGGCATTACCTCGTAGCAAGCAAAAGCGTCTCCGACCACGCCCAAGGCTGGCGGAAGCAGCTCATTCATTGTTTCTTCCAGCACTTCCCACAGCCCATCATCGGCGGCGACGAGCCGTGAGAGCAGGAAGATGCCGTAGGCGATGTGGCGCGATTCATCTTGCTGGAGGAGCCGGATGCCTTGCCGCACGCCGGGCAGGATGTTGTTTTGCTGCATCACGGTGAAGTAAGCGTGGTAGCCCGTTTCGGCCAAAACGCCTTCCACGATCATGTTGTAGGTGACGGAGGCGCGCACCTGGGCGGCAGGGGAAGCGTCGGCTTGCAGAGCGCGCAGCGCCTGGGGCAATGCCTGGTAAAAGACGGCATGGTAATTTTCGGTGTGGTAATGGCTTAAATCGGGGTCAGCCTGCACCACTTCTACCAAAAAGCGGTTGAAGAAGTCGGTATGCTTGGCCTCTTCAAATAAAAATGTGGTAAGGAACATCTCCTCTTCCAGGCGGCCTTCCTGGGCAATAGCCAGGATGAGCGGCAGCAGATCCAGCGTCACCGCTTCTTCGCCCGCCTGGAACATGGCCGTCAGGCGCAACAGTAAATCTTGCTCTTGTGGTTCAAGCCGCTGCCAGTCTGCCTTGTCTTGCGCCAGGTCAATGTCGCTGGGGTTCCAAATCCCCAGCCGCTTTGCTTTTTCATAAAGACGCATCGGTGGAATGTGCCGCTGTAAGCCACTGCTGGTGGTGAGAAATTGTTGGTGGGTCATCATTAGCTCCTTTGAAGTTGTAGGTCAAGTTTATCCTGTTGTTGCCCAATGCAAAAAATTTTCTCCCCCTCAATTTGCTAATTCAAACTCACCTGCATACAATTCGCACCGTTCATTCCATTAAAAGATGTGTTACACAGATGGGTAACTGGGTCCAACAGGGCAGCGTGTTACCCATTATTCTTTGTTAAGCGTGTAACCGGATTGAACTGGAGGATTGTCGTGAAGGGAAAACAATTGATTTACAGCCAATGGCTGTTGCTAATTACGCTGTTGCTAGGATTGGTAGCTTGCCAAAGCGAACCGGAGACGCCGACAGTAGACGTACAGGCCACGGTGGACACGGCCGTCTCCCTCACCGTCACCGCCCAGGCCCCCATCACCGCCGCCGTGGAAGTTGCCCAAGCTACCGCAGAACCGACACTGCCGCCGACGCCTACCGAGACTATAGAAACGGCCACTGTGGCCCCTACAGCGCCGCCCCCGCCAACGAGCACACCCCCGCCAACCAGCACGCCCATTCCCACAGAAACAGCACCGCCAACGGAAACGGCCGCTCCCACCCAGGTACCGGCCACCGCCGCCCCGGTAAACACCCAACCACCACCGCCGCCCACCACGCCGGCCGAGCCGGTTTTGAGCGGTAACCTGTTGGTCAACGGTTCCTTTGAAGGGGGTTGGTACAATATGTTTGGTGCACCGGAATTCCAGCTGCCCAACGGCTGGACCATGGAATACGATACCGGCCCCACCGGATTTGGCGGGGAAGAATGGGACATCTGGTTTCCACCAGAGACGCGCGTTTTGCCCTACTTCCAGCTCCCCGAAAATGAGCGCGACTTGTTTATCCGGCACGGAGATTACACGATTAAAGCGTTTAAGGGGAATGGCCCCATCAGCATGAGGCTGCTGCAGGATATTGCCTTAGAACCGGGCACTTATGTTTTTACTGTGTACATCTTTCCGGACCTGGTAACCAGTTATGAAGGCGGCAAGCAGTTTTCTGGCGACCCGAACGCCGGTGAAGTACGCTTTATTACGCCCGGCGGAGGCACCGGCTGGCTGACCTTTGCCCGCTTCGGCGTGTGGGGCACCTTCCAACATAGTTTCACCATTGATACCGCGCAGACGGTACGCATAGGTGTAGGCATTCGTGGACGCTATGCCCTGGCCAGCAACGGTTTCTTCCTTGACGATTGGTCTTTGCAGCGAATCGAGAATTGAATCTATTGAAAAAAGCCAACGCAGAGATGCGGAGGCGCAGAGAAATTCGAGGAAATTTCTGCGTAATCTGCTGATAAAAACCTCTTACGTTTCGGCTCATCCAGGATAGGTTATGAAACTAGGGATTATTGGGCTGCCCGGCAGTGGCAAGACCACCATTTTCAACGCGCTGACCAAAGGGGATGCCCCCACCGGGCAGAGCGTGGGCGGCCGTTTTGATGTGCAAACGGCCGTTGTCGATGTATACGATGAACGGGTGGACGTCTTAACCAGGATGTTTAACCCCAAGAAAGTTACCTACGCCAAAATCACCTATACCGACATCGCCGGCATCAAAAAGGGGGCCAACGAAGGCGGCGGCATGAGCGGCGAGCTGCTCAACCATCTGTCCGGACTGGATGGCTTTGTCCACGTGGTGCGCGCTTTTGCGTCGGACCTGGTGCCGCATCCCGATGGCAGCGTAGACCCGGTGCGTGACCTGGAAATTTTGGACACCGAATTTTTGCTGAATGATTTGGGTGTGGTCGAGCGGCGCATCGAGAAGATTGAAGATGGCCTGCGCAAAGGGGCCACCAAAGACAAAGGGGCGGCGCAGGCAGAGCTGGCGCTGTTCCAGAAACTGAATGAAACGCTAAGCGAGGAACGGCCGTTACGCAGCCTCGATCTCACGGATGAGCAGGAGAAAATGCTGCGCGGCTACAGCCTGCTTACCCTCAAACCGGTCGTTGTGCTCATCAACATTGGCGATGACCAGGAAGAAGTAAGCCTCGACTACGATCATCCCAAGACCGTGGTGGCCAATTTGCGCGGCAAGCTGGAGATGGAGCTGGCGCAGCTCAGCGCCGCCGGTGACACCGAATCGCTGGAAATGTTCATGGAAGAGTACGGCGTCACCGAACTCAGTCTGGATCGCGTCATTGGCTTGAGCTATGATTTGATGGGGCTGCATTCGTTTTTCACCGTGGGTGAGGATGAAGTGCGGGCCTGGACAATAAAGCGGGGGGCAACGGCCGTAGAGGCTGCCGCCGCCATCCACACCGATCTGGCCAAAGGGTTTATCCGCGCCGAAACGGTGGCCTACGATGATCTGGTAGCATTGGGCAGCCTGGCCCAGGCGCGCAGCGCCGGCAAGCTGCGCCAGGAAGGCAAAACCTACATCGTGCAGGACGGCGATGTGATTAACATAAAGTTTAACATTTAGTTTTTAGTGATGCGTGAAACGTGATGCCACTCTGTCATGCATCATTGGCCGGAGAGAATGCGTTTTAAATCATCTATAAACATGGGGCATTGGTTTGGCCTAAGTTTGCTTTTGCTGGCAGCGGCCTGTGGCGGTGCCGAGGTGCCTACACCGGCACCGACGCTGGCACTGCCCACGGAGCCAGCGGCGTTAGAAGCTGTGGCGACTGAAACGGCTTCGCCAGAACCAACGGCCGTTCCCACCAGCACCGCTACCCATGCTTCCACCACAACCCCGACTGATGCGCCCACAGCAACGGCCCCTTCGACAGGCTCAGGGCAGGCCGTTCCCGCCACCAACACCCCCATTGCCAACAGCAGCGATCAACAAGCCAGCTACGCCGTCGTTTTTGTGGAGCCAAACGACGTGCTCAACGTGCGTTCCGGCCCTGGTGTGAGTTTTGGCATTGTCGGTGAGCTGCCGCCCGACGCCGCCGACATTCAAATTACCGGCAGCGGCCAATTGGTGGCCGGCTCCACCTGGGTTCCTATTCAGCGTGGCGGGCTGGCCGGCTGGGTAAACAGCCGCTTTTTGACCCAGTTTGTGCCGGAGGATGTATTTTGTGGGGATACGGCCGTTTTGCAACTGCTGGATCGGTTGGAAACGGCCGTAACCAACCGGGACGACGCCCTCATGTCCCAGCTTATCCACCCAGAGCGCGGCCTGCGCGTGCGCCTGCTCTGGCACGAGGCGGAAACGCGTTTGGATAATCAGGGTTTGTTCAGTGACGCAACCAGCTACAATTGGGGCGCCGCCGCCGGCAGCGGCGAAGCCATCATCGGCACGCCGGCAGAAATTCTGCTGCCCCGCCTGCAAACAGACTTTTTGCCGGCAACAGAATCGGCCTGCAACGAGATTTTGCACGGCGGCACCGCCGGCTTCGTCGTTTTACCCGATGGCTACGCACCCATCAACTACTACTCGTTTTATCGCCCCGGAACGGAAGAGTTTGCCGAGTTGAATTGGGGGAGCTGGGTGATTGGCCTGGAGCGGTGGCAAGGGCAATATTATCTCGGCACGCTGGTTCATTTTCAGTGGGAACCATAGACAGGGTTGGTGTAAATCATGATTCAAAAATTTCTCCGCGCGATACTTTTGGAGCGACCCGGCCAAAAATGGACCATGGCCCGCTGGGGTGAAAAATTGGCTGCCAGCGGGGAGGCACTTGGCCAACAACTCGACAAATCGCCCGATAGCGAGCGGAACAGGCAGGTTTTAAGCCACATCATTGGCATTGAGCAGTGGGGGCAGAGTCGTCTGCGTGTGGGTCTGGGGGAGCCATTTCAAGAGGTTGAGTACAACAGTTATCGACCCCCGCGTAGCCGCAGCTGGGAACAGTTGAAGGCTGAGTTCCGCATGACGCGCAAAAAAACCGTGGCCCTGGCCCAGGCTTTAGACGACAACCAGGTTGATCAGTTTATGAAAGTCAGGCACAACCAATACGGCATGTTGACGCTGGGTGCCTGGTTACGCTATTTAGACGTACACGCCAATTGGGAGACAAAAAAGATCAAATCGTAAGCAGTTGACCGGTTACAGCATCGCTTCTTTTAGTTGGGCGACGGCCGTTTCCTCCAAATCGTGTATCTTCATCAGTTGTTCTGCCATCTTTTCACGCAGCGCCACAACGCCAGCCTCAGCCAGTGGAAAAGCGGTTTCGGCTCGAGTCAGAAGCGCCTTTTCCTCACTTTTTAGCTGAGAAATTGCTGCCGTTGCCTCGCTCCCTTGTTGCAGAAACAGATCGCGCTGCTGGAGCAAGTTGCGCTGCATATCGCCGAGCAGCGGCACAGCGGCGGGCAGTAAAGTTTTGCCAAACAAATCCCACGCCTGGGCGCTGTGGCGAAACTGTTCTGCGACCGCCTGCAAGGCTGGCTTTTCTAAAATGATGCTGGCTTCATCCAAAAAATCGGCAAAAATATCGCGTTCCGCGTACCCCACCTTGCCAAAACAGTTGATATCGTTAAACAGTTCCTTAAGGCCGGCCAGCATCTTGCGTCCGGCGGGGAATTCACGCTCCCAACTGAGGCGGGTTTTGGGTTTGGTTAGTAGCTTGCTGAAATGCCTGTAGGCCGCCAGGCCAAAGTTGTTTTTGGAGCCTTTCGGCGGTTTTTCGGTATACAGCTTAATGCAGTCCCAAATGCCGGCCTGCACCGCGCCGGGCAGCTTGTCGGGCACGGGCGGTTCCAGTGTGAGCACGCGGAATTTGTCTTTTTTGACGCGGGCGCGAGCCTCATGCAGCGTTTCTATGTTAACGATGAGCGGCACATAAGCACGGTCGGCTATATGGGCAATTTCGGCCGTTTCGTCGTAGCCGTAGACCAAAATAGGAAACATGGCCCACATCCCCGCATCGTGGGGCAGGGCAGTGTACGGCAGCGTAAAATGATCGGCCCAGACGATGGCCGGTTCGCCGTTTTCCAACGTTTCAACCAAATTCTCAATACCCTTTTGCGGGCTCGTGGTGTGTCTTCGATTCTGCACAATCCCCAGGCGCGAGAGCATTGTATCTAGTGGATCAAACGTATTGCGGGTGAGAATGCGTGCCTGGGGATCATACCCTTCGTACGCAAAAGAAAAGTAGCCCATCGCTGCCCCGCCGCTGACGCCCATTAGCAGAGCTTCGCTGTACGGCCGTCCCGTGTGCGGCGCTTTTACCCCGGTGTAAGCCAAAAAGTTACAAACGGTGCCGGTTTCCCAATGACGGCCGTTAAACTGTTGGTAATCCTCTAAAATTGGCATGGAAACCTCCGTAATTTTTCACCGCAAAGAGCGCAGAGAGCGCAAAGATTCTTAATTCTTGCTTTGCGGTTTGGTTTGTTTAATTGTGCCAACAGTATACGGCCGTTTTCCATCATGCTGGAAAAAGAGAGACATAGTATGCACATTTCAAGGTGACCGTCACTTCCAAAAGTGACGGTCACCTTGAAATTGTGGATCGAGGGTTTGCAAGAAGATAAGAATGTCGCTGGCGAGGGGCGCGGTGATGGTGAGCGGCCGTTTCTGATGCGGGTGCCAGATAATGGTTTGGACGCAGTGCAGCGCGTGGCGAGGCAGTGGTGACAACTCTTCGCCGTCATCTTCAAACTGGGCCAAAAATTCGGCATCGCTCATGGTGTACAGGCTGTCACCCACGATGGGGTGCCCCAACGCCGCCAGATGAACACGCAGCTGGTGGGTGCGGCCGGTTTTGGGGGTGAGGCGGACGAGAGCATAGTTAGGATGGGATAGCCCCTGGGCCGGCCAAAAGGTTCGGATTACCTCCATCCTTGTTTGCGCCGGTTTGCCCGCTTCAATCACGCCAAAGCGGTAAACGCCTTCGGCGCTGGGCAGGCGGCCAATTGGCAGGTCAATTTCCTGCACGGTGGGATCAGGGATACCGTGCACCACGGCGAAATACGTTTTTTCTACCGTGTGGGCAGCAAACTGGGCCTGGACTTCGCGCAAGGTGCCGCTGTCCCGCGCCAGCAGCACGACGCCGGAGGTATCTCTATCCAACCGGTTGATGAGCGTGGCTTCCGGGTAGGGCGGCGTGTGTTTGTGGCGCAGTTGATAGATGAGGTTGGCCTGCACAAAACGGCCGTATCCATGCACCTTCAAATTCCCCGGTTTGTTCACCCCCAGTAACCACTCATCTTCGTACACAATTTTGTAGTCCAGATTCACGTCCGGCAGAGGGGGATCGGGCAGCTCACAGGCGATCATGTCTCCCTGGCGCACGAGTTGGTCTGGCGTGGCGGCCCGGCCGTTACAGGTGACATCACCCGCTGCAATGCGGGCCCGCCACGTTTCCCGCGTCTGGTAGGTGAAGCGGCCTGCCAGGTAGTCGAGCAGTGGTTTTTGGTGGAATACGGCCGTAACCTTCGACGAAACAATCATAAGAAACAAAACGCCCGAGCAGTTCGGGCATTAGTGAGGCAAAATGATATAAAACACACCGACAAGAATAAAAAATAGGACGCTGAGTTTCATGATTGCCCTGATTTTACTAATCCAAAATATCAGGTAAATCAGGGTAATCAGCGTCCCATTGCTTTTAAAATAGCACAGAGGCCAGTTCGGTGCGGTAGGTTTGCGTCAGGTCGTCATCGTCGCCCAGCAGAGCAAACATGGCCACCATCACTTGCCGTGCCTCACCGTATCGCCTGTCCTGGCGCAGCACGTCCAACAAGCCGTCCATTGCCGCCGCCAGATTGCCCCGGCTAATCAAGCGCGCCGCCTGACGATACTGAATCTCCAGTTCAGATAAATCCTCATCCTCCGTGAGGTCTTCAGCAATGAGACATAGATAGTTGGCCAAAGGCAGTAATTTTTCGGCCTCAACCAGTTCAGGGCCGTCCTTTATCGCTTTTAACAAATCGCGGGCCTCGCACCCTTCACCCTGAGCCAGCAGCGCCTTGGCCAGATTCAGCACAACGTCTGCCCGGTTGGGATGTTCCTCCTGAAGATCGCGCAACATTTGCTCCGCTTTAACCCAATGGCGGGTGCCCAGTAAGCTCTGTGCGTCGTTCAGCGCTTCATCCAATTCGGTGGGAATGAGTTTTTGGATAAACTGGCGAATCTTGGGTTCCGGCTGCACCCCGATAAAATCATCGGCCACCTCGCCATCCACAAATGCCAAAACGGCCGGAATACTTTGTACCCGGTACTGCATCGACAAATTTGGGTTGTTGTCTACGTTAACTTTGGCCAGAATGAAGTTCAGGCTGGGGTCAGCGGCCAATCGTTCTAAAATGGGACTCAACATGCGGCAAGGCCCGCACCAGGGTGCCCAAAAATCAACAATGACTGGCAGCTCCTCGGACCGCTCCAGTACCTCCTCAATAAATGTCTCTTCGGTTACATCAATAATATTTTCCACGATTTAACCTCACAAATGGTCTTGGGTTCATTTTAACATGAAGGGGTTGAATGGGACAGAGAGTGAAAAGTAAAAAGTGAGAAGTGAAAAGTGGCAAGTGGCAGATTCAGGCAACGAACCCGCCACTTGCCACTTGATACCTGCCACTTTCTTACTCAGATTCAGGCCGTGCCTGGAGGGTTACTTCTACGGTCTCCAACTCCCCGTCACGCAAAATTTGCAGCGTGACGTCTTGCCCTACGCTGGTGCGCCGCACAATGTAGGCCAGCAGATCGTCAAAATCGTTGATCGGTTCGTCGTTCATCTGCACGATGACATCACCGCCGATGAAAGCAGGAATACCATCAATAGTGATCTGCTCTTCGCTGCCGCGCAGGTCTGCTTCCGCAGCCGGACTTTCTTCAATCACTTCGTAGATAAGCACGCCGTTTTGCCCAATTGGCAGGTCCATTGCCTGGGCCAGATCGTCGGTGAGGGTGGTGCCAGAAATGCCCAGCCAGGGATAGGTAATTTCGCCGTTTTCGATGAGCTGGGGCACAACCTGGGTCACAATGTTGGACGGCACCACGTAGCTGATGCCGCCAAAGGTGGGCGTGGCGCCAAAGCCGAGATTGCCGTTGGTTTGAATGGCGGTGTTGACGCCGATCACCTCACCACTTAGGTTGAGCAGCGGACCACCAGAGTTGCCGGGGTTGACGGCCGCATCCGTCTGAATAATTTCCGGGATGTTGAAACGTCCCCCGCCGGGAGCTACCGCACCGGCCTCCAGCAGCCGTCCCAAACCGGAAATGATGCCGGTGGACATGGAGCCTGAAAGTCCAAACGGGTTGCCGATAGTGGCCACAAGCTGGCCCACTTGCAAGCTGTCAGAATCGCCAATGGTCACAGGATGGAGACGCTCCGGCTCAACATCCACTTTAATCACGGCCAGGTCAGAACCTGGATCCGTGCCCACGATTTCGGCTTCAGCTTCGGTGTCATCGGAGAAGATGACGATGATGCGGATCGCATCAGCCACAACATGGTTGTTGGTGATAATGTGTCCCTCTTTGTCATACACAAAGCCGGAGCCCTGTGATTGCTGCGTAAAGGGTTCCAGGCCCGGATGGTCGTCAGGCAAATCGGGGAAGCCCTCAGGCAGTTCTGGGGCATCGGGATCATCCGGGTCAAACGGAATAATAAACTGCTCAAGATTTGCTTGAGAAACCTCGCTGACAACCTGGATGTTGACGACGGAATCGTTGAGACGGTTGTATAGGTCGATGTAGGTTTGGGTGGTGACAATTTCCTCGGTGACGGGTGCATCCTGTGCGGCAACATCGGTTTGGGCTGAGGTTTGCACGATGCCGTCTTCGGTGGTGGTTTCGTTTGTGGTTTGGGGAGAAACGGCCGTATCCGTCGTTGGATTGGCTGCGGCGTTGTTGCAGGCTGCCAGCAGCAGGCTAATCAGGGTCAACAGTGTTAGCAAACGTGTTGTTCTTTTCACGGGATGAACCTCCAAAGCTCAATGGCGGATTTGTTGTTAAGCAAACCACAGAAAGTTCTCTTAAAACCGAATGGGGATTTCTCTGTGATTTGCTCAAGTAAAAACCAAAGTTGAGCTAATCTTATTTCAAAAATCTTTTTGGCTTTTACAAATGATTGTGGATTATGGCACAAAGTTGTAAAAAAAGAATAAACGACACTTAAACTCCGTATGAGAATCGTAAAGCCTCACGAAAATCGGGGTCTCCTTACTATAGTACAGCCGCAAAAGTGGAACATGTCGCCGGCCATTGTGACAAATGTCACTAAGTGGCTTGTCTGAAGGGAATACAATTACTTCCTGTGGGGTGAGCAAACTTCGTTTGTTCACCAATCTTGTTTTGCAAATACGTTCATCAGATCGCTAAAGTCTACCGGCGATCTGTGTCATTGTAACCCATTGGAACATTGGAGGAACCCAAACATGGAGGTAATCGGTCTTGCTCGGCTGCAGTTTGCCGTTACCACGCTGTATCATTTCATTTTTGTCCCGCTAACCATTGGCCTTTCGCTCATCGTAGCCATTATGCAAACATTGTACGTGCGCACCGGCGACGAAAGCTACAAGCGGATGACCAAGTTCTGGGGCAAGCTGTTTCTTATTAACTTTGCCATGGGTGTTGTCACCGGCATTGTGCAGGAGTTTCAGTTTGGCATGGGCTGGTCAGAATATTCCCGCTTTGTCGGTGATATTTTTGGCGCGCCGCTGGCCATTGAAGCCCTCATGGCCTTTTTTGTCGAAAGCACCTTTATCGGTCTGTGGATTTTCGGCTGGGACAAGCTGCCTAAAAAGCTCCATCTCGTCACCATCTGGATGGTTGCCGCCGGGACCACGCTCTCCAGCCTGTGGATTTTGATTGCCAACAGCTGGATGCAGAATCCGGTGGGCTACGAGATTGTGAACGGCCGTGCCCAAATGATCGACTTCGGCGCTATCGTCACCAATCCCAACGTCTACCTGCAATTTCCCCACGTCGTTTTTGGGGCCTTCACCACGGCCGGATTTTTCATCGTGGCCATCAGCGGTTACCGGCTCCTGCGCCAGAAAACGGCCGATGAGCAGCTCATGTTTGAACGCTCCATGCGCATCGGGTTGATCTTCGGCCTGGCGGCCGTTTTAGTCACGATGGTTGTCGGCCATCTGGCCGGCCAATTCATGGTGGAAAAGCAGCCGATGAAGCTGGCCGCCGCTGAGGGATTGTGGGAATCCGAATCACCCGCGTCACTTTCCTTTTTCCAGATTGGCGATGAGGAAGCCCGTTCTTCCATCGTCAACATTCGCATTCCCTCGTTGTTGAGCTTGATGACCTATGACCAGTTCGAAGGCATGGTGCCTGGCATCAACGACCTCAACGCCTTTTACCAACAGCAATACGCCGAGGTTTACGGACCCGACGCCGACTACGTGCCGCCCATGATCTGGATGACCTACTGGAGCTTCCGGGCCATGGTTGGCTTTGGCGGCCTGATGAGTTTGATTGCCATTGTGGGTATTTACCTTTGGTGGCGTGGCCGACTGGCCCAGACCAAATGGTTCTTGAGGCTCCTGCCGTTTACCATCATCTTGCCCTATGTCGCCAATTCCACCGGCTGGATGCTCAGCGAGCTGGGGCGGCAGCCGTGGATTGTGCAAGGGGTGATGCGCACCGAAGAAGGCCTCTCGCCCAACCTCACCGTGGCGGATTTGTGGATTTCGCTGATCGGATTCACGGTTGTGTATGGCGTGCTGATGGTGGCCGATTTCTACCTGCTGTGGAAATATGCCACCCGCGGCACAGGTGGCGACGAACTGCTACCGTTGCCCCAGCCGGATGAAGATGATGCCGGGTTAGAAGTTGCCTACTAGGAGACGAGACGATGTCAATTGATTTAAACACACTCTGGTTTTTACTGATTGCGGTTTTGTTTACCGGCTTCTT
>CALBTC010000150.1 GCA_937967805.1 uncultured Anaerolineaceae bacterium | reverse complement strand
GGGAGCCGTGTTTGCCCAACTGCCCCAGCCCGGCCCGCTGCGCCGCGTGCACCAGGTTGAGCGGCGTACCCATCGGCGTGCCCAGGCCGCGGGCGGCGTGCCCCTGTTGGCGCAGCCAGTTGGCCAGCTTCTTGGCCCGGACGTTGCCCCCCAGGTAAACCTGCATCGCCTCTAGCAGGCTGTGGCGGAAGTTGCGCTATGTGCTTGTGTGGATTTGCGCGTACTGCATCTGGCTGGCCAGGAGGATGGCGTATTGTTCGGGGATCGTGTCGCGATCAAAGATGAGGTCTTCGGTGACGCGCAGAATGCGCACGTCACTGACGCCAAGTTCCTGGGCTTTGGCGCGAATCCGGTCGGTCCACTGCTGCGGCGTGCCGGGCACCGGTTCAGCGGCAATGGGTGCCGGTGCACGCCCATCGAGGATATTGCTCTTGATGAAGCACATAAAGGAGCGCACCTGCAAGGTGATGCGGGCGTAAAAAGCCTCCTGCACCCAGCGCCAGGGGTGCCACCAATCTTGGCGGTGATAAACGGGAGTGGGCCGTCTCTTTTCCGTCTCGCCCAGCCCGTTAATCTGGTTACCGGAAATATCTGGCTTCATCCGCCGGTGCCACCAGGATGGAACGTAGCCCCCCGCCGTTTCCCTACCCCAGATGATTCCCATGATTTTTACCCCTCCGCTGGCCAAGATTGGGCCAATTTGCTCTGGAAAGGGCCTCAACCCCCAAAAATTGGCCCAATCTCCTTTGCCAGGCGCACACAAAACACACCGATATTTCTCGGCTTCCCCCGGCCGCTTAATTGCTAAATGATTTTGATTGGTTTACTAACGCTACTTAAGGGTTGATGGTTTTCGAAAATGGTTTGGAGTGTATCAACTACAAGTCACTAAAGTTTACATCTTTTAACAGACCACGCCACTTTGCCAGAAATTTGTCACTTGATGGGGTTTAGGATCGCAGGTTGGCATAAACGACACCTCGATTGGCTCATTCTGCATCGCTGACTTCTCCGTACACTTTTCGCACCAGTTCCTCACCAAGAGCAAATCGGCCAGTTTACGGCGCAGTTCCGCTTCCGTTGCTTGCGGATACTGAGCACGTAAGCCCGTCATTGCCAGCGTGCGTGCGGAGACATTTAGCTGTGCCAGCATGTTCATCTTTTGCGTGGGGCTGGCTTGCCGCCACAACTCGATTTGTATAGCTTCCATTTTGGGGTGAGTGTCGGCATAGAGTGCTGTCATCGCCCATCTCCTTGCTTCTCATGTAGACAGGTCATCCCTGAGCAGAAATTTGCGAAATTGGAGGCATCTCAAGCAGATTAAGTGCCAAGAATATATCAACATCCGGCAGTCTACCAGGTAAGGAAAATTAAAAAGGAAAATCGTCATCCCATTCATGCGCTTCCCCATCTAGATCTTCTGCGGGAGCCACAATACTTAACAGGCGCTCGCCTTGAGCTAATAGCTGATCATACGTCATGACGGTGACACTATTCAAACGATGATTAAGGCCGTGAAGCGCCCGAAGCTCCTCCGCCTGCCATTCATGTGACCTTCCAATAACTATAATCGCTCGGGGATGATATGCAACAATCTCTGGATAATCTCGTAACCCATTTGCCGCAACTTCATGCAAAACATCAAGATACCGATGACACTGCCCAATAGCTCGCGATACATCAGCAGACCAATAATAATTTCGGTGACCACGATCAAGCTTCAAAACATCCATGTCTGGGCGCTTGAGCTCCACAAGGTCACGGTAACCAGCTATTACGGTTGGAAGTAATAGATCAAGACTATCCGTGGCTGTTAAATTTCTTACTTCATCATTTACTACATAGGCGCTTCCAAATGCCCAAGAATGGGTCTGGCACCATTCTTGAAACGACTGTTCACGGAACTCACCACGTTCAAGCATATCTCGCAAATCCTCTACGGCAGCCTGCATTTCCCTGAGCCTTATTGCACTTCGTAGCGATTCAATAAGCTCATTGCTAAGGTCAGCACCTGTTAAATGGCGAACAATGTCTTCTCGTGATAGAACTTTGGCTAAAGCTCGCGCAACCATTTCAGGGTCATGCTCGCCAAGTTCTGCTGTTCCTTCTGAAACTCTTAGAAGAAGAAAAGAGCCATCAGAGTCTTCTTCCGCCACCGCTAGATGGTCCCGTAGTGCCTGTAACAACCGCTGAGACGCAGAACCGTTGAGGTTAAGTGATTTTTCTTCAACAAATATCCAGCTCATAGGAGGTGGCGCTTTACTGTATGTCTGGAGCTTGATGGCTAGTTCCGTGTAGGTAGAATGTTTTATAAACCAAGGAATGAGAGAAATTCGAGTTTTTGAGGTCTCGTATAGTATGACTGCCTCACCATAGCTTACTCGACCAGAGGCCGCTTCTTTACGATTAATGTGCGTAATCTCTCCATCAGTCATATTCTGTATACCCTCTCTAACTATGCTGAAATTGTGCAACCGGAACTGTCAAAAATTTATCATTTTCACATAGATTTAGCAAGCCTACCTTCCAAAATTCCATTCCCAATTATCATTCTCGGCACGTTTATAAAGTATCTGGCGTTAACAAAATTCAGCCGCGTATCTTTAAAGGCCCTCCCGTCTCAGTAACCAATTGTGGCTAGTACCGACACACTACGCACTGCCTCTTTTTGTCGGGTA
>CALBTC010000149.1 GCA_937967805.1 uncultured Anaerolineaceae bacterium | reverse complement strand
TCTTGGGGTCTTTCATGAATTGGAACTTCATGATGGCCGGCACAGCCAGCGCCAACCCGATGTTATTCGCTCTATCTATCCTGCTCATACTGGCCTGGAAAACCGCTGGATGGTGGGGGCTGGATCGCTGGCTTTTGCCCAAACTTGGCACACCCTGGCGGCCGGGCGTCGTGTTCGAGCCGATGGAGGCAGAACCGCTTAGTATATAGATTACCCTTATTCGGGCATCAGATACTTAATTTCAGAGGCAGCACTCACAACCCTCATCACCATGTCTGCTGCTTCTGGAATCTGCAAGTTGAATCGTTGCAACAAGAGGAGTTTTTACAATGACTATGTCACAAATTATCGTCAATTTTGCCGGGTTAGCCCTCATCGCCCTGATCGTCTGGTACTTCTGGCTTTACCGCCGCGAAGGGGTGCAGGTAGTCGAAGTCAGCGGCGTGCAGGAAGCGCAAATTAAGGTAAAAGGCGGCTACGATCCCGACGTGATCGTCGTCAAGCAGGGCAAACCCGTCCGGCTGCACTTTAACCGGCAGGAGTCGGCCATGTGCAGCGAGATGGTTATCTTTGACAAGATTGACCAATCGGCCAAGCTGCCGGAAGGGGAAACGGTGACGATTGAATTCACCCCCCAACAAAAAGGGGAAATCCCGTTCCAATGCCAGATGGGTATGTTACGCGGTAAGGTAGTCGTTCAGTAAAGTAGTTACCAGATTGGTTCAATCTTGGAGATTGAACCAATCTCACCAGGATAATGTCGGGCAGAACATCTGTAAGTGGAGGAATTGAAATGATTACGCCAAATGAAGAAAGTCGGACACAAAACCTCACACTGCCGCTATTTAATCTGAGTTGCAGCGGTGACGCGCGCACCGTTGAACGCCTGCTAAAACATACACCCGGCGTACTTGAAGTGTACGCGAATCCGGCGACGGAGAAGGCCTACATCGAGTATGACCCGGCGCTGACGAACGAAAATCGGTTGGTTGCTGTTGTCAAAAATGTTGGCTACGGGCCGACAAAAGACACATAAAGTCGTATCCAGAGCATAAGAAAATGAATGAGAGACCCGCCTTTTTACCCAGACAATGGCGGCACATAACGGCCGTTTTGCTCGTTAGCGTCGCTGATCGCCATTTTTGTTTTTAATGTGGCTGCGGATACGGTCGTCACTTATGGCTTGCTGGGACTATTTTTAGTCAGCCACCTGTTCATGCACGCCGGTCATGGCGGACATGGGCACGATCGTGCCGACCATGCCATATCCAAAGATTCCGGCCAATCCGTTGCGTCGAAGAAAACTGGAGAAATATCGCAGTGAAACTGATTTTGGTTGGTGGCTAAATAAACCAGCAAATCTCTTTATCAAATGAAGGATGGTATATCATGCTAAAAGATCCTGTATGCGGCAAACGTATGAATCGCGGCAAAGCCCACATCACCATTGAGTACGAGGGCGTGGCCTATTTCCTCTGTTGTCCACAGTGCCAATCAGAGTTTGAACGCACGCCGGAAGCCTATGCCCAGCCAGAAGTAGGGGAAAAGGTTAAGAAGGGCAAGCGCCAGCCGCACCGGCGTCCACAGTCCTGAGTAATGCGCTGGCCCAATGGCGTTGTCGCCGGGTTGTCCACTCAAGAATAAACCCGCGGCCACGCCGCTGGCCTGCGTGATCTCATTTGATAATAACATCATGTTACGGGCGAGAAACCCCCACGACGGTAAGCAGTACGGAGGATGATATGAGAACGTTTGATTTGTTTGCAGGCGTAGAGTTCAACGAAAGAAACGCCCACGCCGAATCGCTGCACAGCAATGAGGAAGAGCGGGCGCTGCGTTTTGCCTTGCTGTCGGAGCAAGAGATCAAGGCCCATGAAGCCCCTCATTCGCCGGTCCATCTGATCATCATTCAGGGCCGCGGCATGTTTACCGGCGTCGATGGCGTCGAGCGCGAATGCGGCGAAGGAATGATGGTGGTTTTCGATGCCGGTGAAACTCACTCCGTGCGTGCTTTAGACGAGAAATTAGTCTTCATCGCCATCCTCAAAGAAAACCCGGCCAGCCACCTGTATGACAGCGAGCACCGGCGGATGTTGGAAGCGGAACCACAGCATCATGACCATAGTGAAGAGGAGAAATCAGAATGAACGGTGAATTTACCGATAAAGTGGCAATTGTGACTGGCGCTGCTTCCGGCATCGGCCGGGCCAGTGCCCGGCTGTACGCTCGGGAAGGAGCGAACGTTATTGTCTCCGACGTAGACGAAGCTGGGGGACAGGAGACGGTGCAGTTGATTCGAGAAGCCAGCGGCGCCGCGGCCTTTGTCAAGGCAGACGTGGCTAAAGCGGCCGATTGTGAGGTGTTGGTGGCGCAGGCTGTGGAACGCTACGGCCGTCTTGATTTCGCCTGCAACAATGCCGGTATTGGCGGTGAACAAAACTTGACGGCCGATTACTCCGTGGAGGGCTGGCAGCAGGTTATCAACATCAACCTATCTGGCGTTTTCTACTGCATGAAATACCAGATTCCGGCCATGCTGGCTAACGGCGGTGGGACCATCGTCAACATGGCTTCCATTCTAGGCCAGGTGGCCTTTGCCACGGCCCCGGCTTACGTCGCCGCCAAGCATGGCATCGTCGGGCTGACCAAGAATGCGGCCGTTGAGTATGCCGAGCAGGGCATCCGCGTCAACGCCGTTGGCCCCGGCTTCATCAAAACGCACATGCTCGACCCGCTGGAAGAAGATCCGGAAACGATGCAGATTTTGGTGGCCTTGCACCCCATTGGGCGGCTGGGCCAACCCGAAGAAGTGGCTGAGCTGGTTATCTGGCTCAGTTCCGACAAGGCGTCGTTTGTTACCGGCGCTTACTATGCCGTAGACGGCGGTTATCTGGCGCGTTAGATAAATTGCCCCGATGGAGAAGCTATGAAACGTATCGCTGTATTGACCAGCGGCGGTGACGCCCCTGGTATGAACGCCGCCATTCGCGCTGTCGTCCGCACTGCACTTGATAAGGGATGGGCTGTCTTCGGTATCCGGCGCGGTTATGCTGGTCTCATGGCCGGCAGCATTGTCCCTATGGGCGCCCGGGATGTCGGCGGCATCATTCAGCGTGGCGGCACTATCTTGGGCAGCGCCCGCGCCCCCGCCTTCAAAACAGAAGACGGCCGTCGCCAAGCATTACGAATCTTACAAGAAAACAACATAGACGGCCTGGTTGTCATTGGCGGCAACGGCTCACAAGCAGGCGCTTATGCCCTGTCCCGGTTAGATTTTCCGGTTGTCGGCGTCGCTTCCACGATTGATAACGATCTCTTTGGTTCCGAGATCACTATTGGCGTCGATACCGCGCTCAACATCGCCCTTGAAGCCATCGACCGGTTGAAAATCACCGCCTCATCCCACCAGCGAGCCTTCCTGGTAGAAGTGATGGGCCGGGACAACGGCTACCTGGCTTTGATGGCCGGCATTGCCGGTGGGGCCGAAGCCATTCTCATACCTGAAGTGGAAACCGATCCCAACGATCTGGCCGCGAAAATGCGTGCTGCCTACAAACGAGGCAAAGCCCATGCGATTGTCGTTGTCGCCGAAGGCGCTGGCTACAATGCCGAAGCCCTGGCCAACTACTTTGCCGAACATCAAGAAAGATTGGGCTTTGAACTGCGGGTCACCAAGCTGGGCCACGTGCAGCGCGGCGGTTCGCCCGGCGCCTTTGACCGGCTGCTGGCCACACGGCTGGGCGCCGCTGCCACCGCACAATTGGCCGAAGGCAGGCATGGCGTGCTGGTGGGCCAGCTAAAAAGTGAAATTACGACAACGCCCCTGGCCGAGGTGGCCACCCGCAGCGGTGGCCGGCAAAAACCAATGGATATGCGCCTGCTGGCACTGGCGCAAATATTAGACAAGTAGAGAAATTGAGCAAATAAGGAGTTATGAACCATGATTAACGACAAAATTCGCGTTGCCGTCAACGGCTACGGCGTCATCGGCAAACGGGTGGCCGATGCTGTGCAGTTACAACCCGATATGGAACTGGTGGGCGTGGCCGACGTTGTCAGCGATTACCGGGTACAGGCCGGGGCGGTTTTGGGCTTGCCCATCTACGCTTCGCTGGGGGACAAAGTGGACGAAATGAAGGGCGCCGGGATTCCGGTTGAGGGTACGCTGGATGACCTGCTGGCGCAGGTGGACGTGGTGGCGGACTGCACCCCCAAAGGCATTGGGGCCAGGAACCTGGAACGGTACCGGGAGGTAGGCGTCAAAGCCATCTATCAGGGCGGCGAGAAACACAGCCTGACCGGCCATTCCTTCGTGGCCCAGGCCAATTACGATACGGCCGTAGGCCGGGATGCCACCCGAGTCGTCTCCTGCAATACTACCAGCACCGTACGCACGCTGCTGGCTCTGCGCCAGGCGGGGTTATTGAAGAAGGCCAGGGGTGTTTTAATGCGCCGGGCCACCGACCCCTGGGAGTCGGATCATAGCGGTATCATGAACACCATTGTGCCCGAACCGCACATTCCCAGCCACCAGGGACCAGACGCCCAAACGGTTGTGCCCGATCTGGATGTAGTCACGATAGCCGCCAAAGCCTCTCATACGCAGACCCACAACCATTACTGGATTGTGGAAATGACACGAGAGGCGAGCCGGGAAGAAGTATTGGAGGCCTTCAGGGCTGCGCCGCGCATCGCCTTTATTCGCATGAGCGATGGCGTGGTGGCGCTGAACAGCACCATCGAACTGATGAAAGACCTGGGACGGCCGCGCGGCGACATGTGGGAGGTGGCACTGTGGGAGGACGTGCTCACGGTGAACGGCAAAGAACTTTACTACACCTACCAGGTTTACAATGAGGCCATTGTCGTGCCCGAAAGCGTGGACGCCATTCGCGCCCTGGCCGGGACTGTGACAGACGGCCGTGAATCCATTCGCATGACGAATGAAGCCATGGGCATGCGGCGGGCTTTTCTGGCGGCAAGGTAACGGATGGAAGCAATTGCCCGGTTCATTGTCGAGAAAGATATTATTCTGCTGGGGATAATAGCCACCATCGGCACAGGGCTGGCGACGGGCGTTGGCGCCCTGCCAGTTCTATTTACCCGGAATGTATCAGACAGGTTATTGGATGGGATGTTGGGCTTTGCTGCCGGGGTGATGCTGGCGGCGACGGCATTTAGCTTGCTGTTGCCGGCGATCGAACTTGGGGGGGTGGAAACGGCCGTTCTCGGTTTAATTATCGGGGCGCTGTTCCTGGCCGTGGTGGATCGGGTGATTCCCCACACCCATTTTGTGAGCGGTGATGAAGGGCCGCCATCATCGTTGCGCCGGGTCTGGCTGTTGATTATTGCTATTACCCTGCACAACTTCCCGGAAGGGCTGGCGGTTGGCGTTGGGTTTGGCAGCGGTGATCTGGCGGCGGCAACCGTGCTGGCGATTGCCATCGGTTTACAAAACATGCCGGAAGGGTTGGCTGTTGCCTTGCCGTTGATTCGGGAAGGGTACAGCCGCCGCCGGGCGCTGGCGTATGCCACGTTGTCGGGAATGGCTGAACCGATTGCGGGCATTATTGGGGTAACGACTGTACAGGTTGCTCGCCCACTCTTACCTTTTGGTCTCGCATTTGCAGCCGGAGCGATGCTATTTGTCGTCAGTGACGAGATTATCCCGGAAACCCATCGCCGTGGTCATCAGGATGTGGCGACATGGGGCGTGGTGCTTGGCTTTGCCCTGATGATGTTCCTGGATAATGTATTTGGTTAGGAAACGGCCGTTTTCACAATAATTTCATACGCGAATGCCCCATCGCACAATTGCAGATAAGGAGAAAATTATGACAGAACACAATCACCACCGCCATACACCCACACCAAAAAAACCAGAAAAGCCCAGTGGGCACGCCATGCTGGAGTTGGAAATCACCAACTACTTCATGGGATCCGCCTGCCCGCACGTGGAGGAGCACGTCGGCGCGGCTCCCGGTGTCCACAGCGTTACCCTCAACCGCACCAGCGGCATCATCCAGGTGGGCTACGACCCCGGCCAGACGAACCCGGAGGCGATCATTGAAGCCGTGAAGCACTGCGGCTTTATCTGCCAGGAAGGCGGCCCGGTTCACGAGGCCAGCCGCCCGGGTTCCGCGCACGCGGCGCATGTGGATCATGCGGAGATGGCGGCTCCAGCCGAACATGTTGACCACGCCGCACATGAAGAACATGAAAATCATGACGCTCATGCCGGACACGGGGCGCACATGGCGAAAACGATGCGCAACCTGTTTATTATTGCGGCCATCATCACCATCATCGAAATTATTTATTCCCCACTAGGGACACGGATGCTCAATCTAAGCCCGCCGACCCCGTTTGGCATTCCCAATAATATCTTCCAATTCCTGATCACGACACCGGTTGTGTTCTGGGGCGGCTGGCCTTTCCTGTCGGTGGCGGCAAAGGCGCCGCGGCGGCTGCACGTGAACATGGCGGCGCGGATCGCCACCGGTATTCTCACCGCTTACCTGTACAGCGTGGCCGCCACCTTCCTCTTTGAAGGGGAAGTGTTCTTTGAGGCGGCGGCGATGCTGACCACGTTCAGCCTGTTGGGGCATTGGATGGAGATGGCGGCGCGGAATGCGACTGGGGAAGCGATCTCCTCGCTGTTGAAGCTGGTGCCGGACATGGCGCGGGTGATTCGAGACGGCGAGGAAGTGGAGCTGCCGGTGGAAGAGGTGCAGGTGGGTGATGTGATCGCGGTGCGTCCTGGTGAGAAGGTGCCAGTGGATGGCGTGGTGGTAAACGGCCGTTCCTACGTAGACGAATCGATGATCACCGGCGAACCCATTCCGGTGGAAAAGAAGGAAGGTATCAACGTCACAGGCGGTACACTGAATACCACCGGCGCGTTCCGCTTCAAGACCGAACACGTCGGCTCTGATACGGCGCTGGCTCGCATTGTGCAGATGGTGCAGTCGGCGCAGGGCAGCAAAGCCCCGGCGCAGCGGCTGGCCGACGAAGCGGGCAAGTACCTGGTGTTTGTGGCGCTCATCTCTGGGGCGCTGGCTTTGACCATCTGGCTCGTTTCAGGTGCAGACCTGGTCTTTGCCCTGACGGTCGCCGTTTCCACAGTGGTGATTGCCTGCCCGGACGCGCTGGCGTTGGCTACACCCACGGCC
>CALBTC010000148.1 GCA_937967805.1 uncultured Anaerolineaceae bacterium | reverse complement strand
AAAGACGGCGAATTTTGGAACTCGACTCCGGCGTAGAAGGTAATCGCCCGGCGCAGATCGATGCGGGTATGGTTGTGGAAGAACGGGCCGGTAAGATTGGTGCCAAAAAGGCCCGGCGTGCTGTAGGTGCGGGTGCTGATGCCGTTGTCGTCCGGCAGTTCAGGCGGCATACTGTCCAACGCATTAACCGGGATTTCATCCGTACCAGTATCAAATTTACCATTTTCACCCTCGGCAAAGCCGCGAATGGTGCCATCGGTGGTGGCCAGAACGGGACCGGAATGGCAGCGGGAGCATTTAGCCTCCGGGCCAAAGAAGATGTCGCGCCCCAGCAGCTGGTCATCGGTAACGGCAAAACGGTCCAGATCATAGTTGCCATCGGCCGGCAGGCGGATGGTGAATTGGAATGCTTCCAAAGCTTCTAGCTCAGCTTCGGTAGGCAGGCGAAAGTCGATGCCCTCGCGCCGGAGCAGGCTGCGCGGTGCGTGCTGCTCAACGGCACCGGCTGAGAAGTCGCCCAAATCGGCAATCTCAGAGCTGAAGCCGTAGGGAGCGGTGTGTTCCAGGTTGAACAGGGCAGGCGAGGCGCGGAACACTTCAAGCTGGTCGAAGCCGTCGATGTTTTCCAGGATGAGGGCACGGCCGTCTGGGAAGCTGACGGTGTTGGCCGAAGGACCGTGCATCATGGTGAAGTTTTCCAGCCCGTTGGCGCTGCCGTTAACCGGATTGGGTCCGGCCAAATCACCGGCAGTGAAAGAGACGAAGGTGGCGCTGTTGCCAAAGCTGTCGGTGATCGTGCCAGAAAGATCATCGCCACCATAAATGAGATAGGTGTCGCCCGTGCCGGCCAACACGGTGGCTGAGCCGGTGCTGCCAGTGATTTCACCGCGCAAATCACTGGGCTGGGCAAAGCCGCTTGGTGCAGTAGAAGTGACGACGAGGGTGTTGACATTGTATTCATTGACAAAGAGCACGTCGTCGGCCGGTTTGTTGAGGACCTGTTCAGGCGACAATCCAAAGTCGCCATTGTCGGGCACATGGCAGGAACCGCAGGTACGGCCGTTGCCCAAAAAGGTTTCTTGATTAAACAAAATTTCGCCCTGGTCAGCCAGCGGCGCAACCGAGGGGATAACGGTGAAAGTTGCACCGGCACTGTTTATTGGGTTGGGTGGCCCCATGGCAAAATCGGCGTTGCTCTGATTCCCGTTGCCAAAACCGGAACCGGAAACACGTTGCAAGCTGGCGGTGTTCAGGATGGGCAGTTCGGCGCTGTTAGGGCCGTCGGTGGCTCCGGCCGTGCTGCCCGTGTAGCCTGCGCCGCCGTAGGCCAGGGCAATGTCGATGGGTTGGGCGTTGGCGTTATCGGGGTTGTTGCGGAAAGCAACTTTACCGGCGATGGGAATGATTTCAGCGGGCATGATGAAGTCGGGAGTGGGCGCGCCGGGCAGGGCGGCAAATTCGGCCGTAGCGACCAAAACGGTGCTGCTGCCGGCGGGCGGATCGCTGGGGAAGACGTAGCGTCCCGTTTCATCACCGAGCGAATTGTGGAACACCAGCATTGTGCGGCCAGGCGCGCCGGAGGGGTCTTCAGGCTGTGGGCCCCACTCCAACTGATTACCGTCGGCAGCTTCCAAAACGACGTACTGCACCTGAGAATTGCCGTTGAGTCCGGCCATAATTTCATTGATGCGTACTAATTCATTGTCGGCAATGGCCTGGCGGGGTAAGGAGATAAAAAGGCTGAAGATGAAAAGACAAACAGCCGTGAAGATAAATTTTTTGCTTATTTTAATCATGCAATAATCCACCCTATTTTCCAAAAACACACATTTCAATGACAGAATTGACTGCGAGGAACATTTATTTGATTAGCTTGGTTGAAAGTTGGTAGGCGATAGTATCCAGGTACTATATGTAATGCCTCTTACATTGAAAATTACGTTTTCATCCATAGACAATGCCTGGCACAAAAGTAAAAGGACCCCTCTTTCAAGGAGCCCTTCTTTATTTTTGCTGATGCTGAAACCCGACCGATGTTCGTTACATCTTACTAGGGTACGATAGCCAGACTATCGATAATTTCGCCGGAAAAACCATTGGCAGAGCCATCCCAGAAAAACGTGTAGGTACAGGTAGTGGTCTCACCTAAAGAACCTGGCGTGCAGACGAAGATATCTGCACCGTCACCGGATGCGCCGGTGACGGCAAAGGCCCCATTCGTGGCCAGATAGATGTCGCCATTGCCGTCTACCCAAACCCCGCCGATGTTTTCCGTGCTGTCTGTCAATTCCACATCGCTGCCGTCGAAGTAGAGGATCAGGCTGCCGCCATCCAGCACCAGCAGATCACTGCTGCTGCCGGTGACGCTGCCGGTATTGTAGTTGCCCAAGGTGCTGACGAGGAGACGGCCGTCTGGCGCAAACCCTATGGCATCGACATCTTCACCCCCAGATTCCAGTCCAAAGGCAGACCCATCAAAGTACAGTTCAAAGCTGCCGGCTGTCGTGTCGCCCAATGAGGTGGGGATAAAGCGTACAATGTCCGAATCATCGACCCCTGTGACGCTACCAACATCCTGCGCCCGCACCAGACTCATCAAGAAGCTGCCATCAGTCAGGGCGTAGAAGCCGTCAATGTTGTTGGCAGCAATGCCCAGGTCAGACAAGTCAATCAGCAGGCTCCAGGTATTGGTGCTGGTGTTGTAAGCCAGTATATCTTCATCGGCAAAGTTGATGCCGCCAACCGTGCCAGCCGAGCTGGAACTGAGGTGAATTGTCTGGCCACTGTCCGGTTCCGGCGTGTTGGTGGGTGTGGCGGTCGGTGTTGCCGTTGGCGGAATGGGTGTTGCTGTGGCCGTATTGGTCGGTGTGGGGCTGGGGCCGACCGT
>CALBTC010000147.1 GCA_937967805.1 uncultured Anaerolineaceae bacterium | reverse complement strand
CATGAGCGGCGTTAGCCGCCCCAGGCACATTGCCTTTATGGGGTATAATTGTGGTTATCCACCGCCATAGCCTGTACTGGCGGCATAGAAATTTGAGGGGCGCGAACCGGACCTTTCTTGCAGAGGGAAAACAGGTTCAAAACAAAAGCTCGGCTTGGCCGGGCTTTTGTCATTTATGGTTAGCCAACCTGATATTTCATTGCCAGGTTCATGCACACTGGGGGCGACCACTCCGCTGGAAACATCCAGAGATGGTAGACATGCGCATCATCAACTAACTGCTCTGCCGGTGGATACAACTCAATCGCCCAGCGGTCAGGATACACGTCGGCGAATGCCCGCCAAACTTGCTGCCAATTCAAGCGTCTGTAATCCGGCGTATACACCTTCAAATAGGTCACGGGGCCACAATGTGCTGTATGAAAGGTTTCAACTGTTTGTACCAATGCGTTCGTCATCAAACCCTCCCGGCGTCAATGTTGCCGCTGGACCTCTGCCACAGCAGGATCTGCCTTCCAGGAAGCCCGCAACGGCCGTATCTCCCCCAAATCAATTACACCCGCAGCACACACCTTGAATCCTTTTTCAGCCGCCGCTGCTTGCAGCGTTGTGATGACACGCTCCTTCAGCGCCGCAGCCTGTTCCCAGGCGGCGTCATATTTCTGCCAGGTGGGATCGCCTTCGCGACGGCCGTTGTACAGCTGCACCGTCGCCACCGGCAGGTAACAGGCGAGAACGTGTCCATCGCTGTTAATCGTGCGGATGTGGACGCCCACGCTAACCTGACGCAGATCAGGAATTTGGGCGGAGACGCCTTCACTGATTTCCAGCACCACAACCCGCACGACTTGGTCGGGAACGAAAGGCTCGGCCATAAATTCTTCCAATTGGCCAAATTGAACCACCTGTTTGGTCATGGGATCCTCCTTATCTGGCAAACAAAAACGCCGACAAAATGCCGGCGTCTTCCTATTTATATGCTGTTGCGTAATGCGATCGCTAATCGCCCGTTATCACAGGCGCAAACAGCGCGGCTGCTAGATTGTCGTGTTGGCTGGTCAGCCAGTCGTCGATCTCTTCCAGGATTTCTTCCCGGCTCACTGCGCAGATGGAAACGCCACGCTGGTAGATATCCAGCGCGCCAAAAGTGGCCTGCGACAGCCATTGAATCCGCTGCTGATCCTCAATGGTATGCAGCTCATGACACGCCCGCTGCCGGATAGCCAGCAGCTCGGCAATCAGGCCGGGATAATTGCGAAAATAATCCCGCACCGGCCGGATGAAATACCGGCCGGATTGGGGATGCCGCCAATGGCCGTAACGAGTATGCAGCAGGGTTGCCCCCAACAGTTTCGGTTCGTTCATCATCCTTCCTAAGGTCCGCAGCCGGTGTAAAGTCCCTTGATCGTCTCCAGCCAATAGCTGTCTTCCGGACCGCTGACCTGCACGCCAGTTACCTTTAACGCCCGACGCAGATAACGCCAATCGACCAACCTTTCGCCCACACCCTCACGCATAAAGGTTTCCGCTTTCGCGATTTCGGTGTTCAGCTTTTCCAGGTCAATCTTGCGACACCATTCATTGGGATCAGGCGGCATTACCTGACGGTTGGAGTGAATGCCGGTCAACGGCAGGCTGACCTGGTGTCCGCTGGCCATCAAAACCGCGATGAGCAGCAGGAGTAAAGCCAGAATCAGGACCGGGATGGTCCACTTGTGACGGGTTTGTAATTGTTCCATAGTATATCTCCGTTTAGAACATTTGTGCAGAATTCACCCCGTCCAGCCTGTTAAGGTCTGGGGGCACTACATCCCATCACCAGGGCGAGAAATAAAAACGCCGGTCGTTATGACCGGCGCGGCTGTTGGTATGGATTCAATGTAGTCGGAGTGATGAGGCGACTCCTGGCAGTCGGCGGGTCGAGCGTAAACACGGTGCCCAGGTGCAGCACCTGGCGCTGCAGGACAAAAACGGCCGTATATTGCGCGGCAATCGTGGCCGCC
>CALBTC010000146.1 GCA_937967805.1 uncultured Anaerolineaceae bacterium | reverse complement strand
TAGGCGTTCAACTGGGCCTGCAATCGCTGTACCTCACGCCAGGCCGCGGCCAGCTGCGTGGCCGACATCCCGGAGTTTAAGGTGTCGTAGGCAGTTTGGGCAGCGGTTGCCAATTCCTCGGTGTTGTCCACAATTTCTTGGGCGGCGTCTAAGGCATCGGTTGTGGTGCGGCTGTCTGCGGCCAGGCCATCATAGCGGGCCTGGGCGATGGCCAGATTTGCCCGGGCCAACTCCCAACTTTGCCGGGCTTGTTCAATTTGGTGAATGTAAGGCCGGGTTTCATCTTGGGCGGCCTCGTATGCTTGTCGGGCGGTAGTTACGGCCGTTTCCGCATCAACCACACTCTCGGTAAATACATTCACTATCTGTACCGGATTGCGCGTATCCTCACTTACATGATCCTGATGTGCCTCGGCAGTGGCCAGATTATCTTCGGCCGTGTTTAAGGTGGTGCGCAGCGCTTCAAGCTGCTCTGTCGTCAGGGAGGCACGCATATTGTTGTACCGGTTCCAGGCCAGCGCCAGGCTGGTTTCCGTTGCTGCGATGGTTTGTGGCGGTGTTCCGGCCGTCAGAGTGTCCAGATTGACCTGAATGGTATGCAGTCCGGCTTCGGTTTGAGCCAACTGAGCCTTGGCGGCGGCAATTTGTTGAGGAATGGCACCCGCTTCTGCTAAGGCTAAATGAGCCTGCGCCAGGCGTAAATTCGCCTCGGTCTGGGCCAGCTGCGCCTCAGCGGCGGCTCTCTGTTCAGCTGTGGCCCCCGCTTGCAGAAGCGCCAATTGTGCCTGGGCCGCCTGCCAGGCCGCCTGGGCCTGGGACCGCTGTGAGAGCACCAAAGAATCGTCAAGTTTCACTAAAAGTTGTTCAGCTATTACCCGCTCACCCTCTTCCACGAGGATCTCTCGTACCTGCCCACCCACTTCTGGGGACAGGTTGACGGTGCGTGCTTCAATGACGCCGGTTGCCTGCAGCGATTCTTCGTTGGCGGCGGCGACTGGTTGAAATTGCCACCAACTAATTCCGGCGGCAGCAACCACGACAGCGAGAATAAAAATGATAGTTAATGTTTTTTTGTTCACGGAAAACACTCCTTTTTGCAAAGATTGGGTCAATCCTTCGGTCATGTTCAGGACAAGCGCTCAGGATTGGCCCACTCTATAAATATCAAGCCAGGCTGCGTCTCAATTGAAAGACACTGGTACTCAAGAAAATCATGCCCAGCGCTGCCAGGGAGACTGTTTGTGGCCAGAGAACGTCCAGGCCAACACCCTTTAGGAAGACGCCCAGCGTCACGTCCACGTAGTAGCGTAGTGGACTGATGTAGGTAAGCCACTGCAAGACCTGGGGCATGTTGTTAATGGGCACAACGGTCCCAGAAAGAAAAGCCATCGGGAAGAAGATAAAGAAGCCAAGCAGTAAGGTTTGCTGCATGTTTTGGGCGAAGACGCCAAGCATCACCCCAATCCCCATGCTGCTGAGGAACATGACCAGGGAGATGCCATAAAACAGCAAAACGCTGCCACGAAGCGGCACGTCGAACACCCAAAGCGAGAGGGCGATGCCTACGGTCAACCCAACCAGCTTGATGGCGATCATGGGCAGCAGCTTGGCCGTGATGAGTTCAGCGGCGGAAACAGGTGTTACCATCAACTGTTCAAAGGTACCGGCTTCTTTTTCACGGACGATGCTGGCGGCTGGCAGCAAAATGCCTAAAACCACGACGGAAATAGCCAGCATGGTTAACATAACAAAGTAAACGTATTTCAAGTCTGGGATGTACCAGATGCGTATTTGGTTGTCTACCTGGGGCAGGAATCTGTGCCCACTCAGGCCACTCTGGCCTACGCGCTCCCAGGCGATCTTTGTGTTGTAATCTCTCAGCAGGCTGCTGGCGTCGGCCATGGCCTGTTTGGTGATGATGCTGTTGGAGCCGCCAAATAACATTTGGATTTCGGCCGTTTGGCCTGAGGCAATATCCCGGCTAAAGCTGGGGGGAATGATGAGGCCGAGCTGCACCTCACCGCTATCCATGAGCGCATCAATTTGAGCCGGGTCTGTGACTTGTTTTCCCACGGTGAAGTTTTGCAGCCGGTCGAAGGCATCTATCAAATCCTGGCTTTGGTTGGAACGGTCGGCGTCGTAAACGGCCGTTGCCACATTGCGCACCTCCAGCGTTAAAGAAATACCGCACAGGGCGATTTCCACAAACATGTAGAAAACCAGCAGCACCAGGGCTGAATCACGGAAAAATTGGACAAATTCTTTTCGCATCAAACCGATTAAGCGACGTCCCATTTCAAGCCACCGTTTTCTTAAAGCGTAACGAAGCCATGCCAACGAGTACGGCCGTATAGACCGCCAGTGCCGCCAACTGCTTCCACCACACATCCAAACCTACACCGCGCAGAAAGACACCATGCGTGATGTTAATGAAATAACGCGCCGGAAAACTCAGGGAGTACGCCTGTATCGCCTCCGGCATGTTGGCAATGGGGTACATAAACCCGGAAAAAATAAACGCCGGCATCATCGTAAAGGCGATGACCATCAACATGGCCGCCAGCTGCGTGCGTACCAGGGCGCTCACTAGCAAGCCGATAGATACCGTGCTCAGCACGTAAGGAATAGAAACCAGGAAGAAGAGCCAGCCGTTGCCGGCCATGGCACGCCAAAACAATACCGCGCTACCAGCAAGATAATGAACCATTCTGCCAGGGAAATAATGACGTAGGGAATTAGCTTGCCTACAATAAAAGCCCAGGACCGCAGCGGCGAAACAAAGATTTGCTGAATAGAGCCGCGTTCCTTCTCGCGCACAATGGCCAGCGCCGACAGCAGGGGCGGAAAAGCCATCAAAATCACCCCGATCAGTCCGGGAATGACAAAATTGGCGCTTTCCAATGCCGGGTTGTAGCGCACGCGGGACACATTCGTCACGGCCGGTACCAGCAAACCATAAACTGCGACCAACGCACAAAATGATCACGCAGTAACCGGGCTGAAAAAACCTGGTTGATGGCCTCGACATATCCCTGAATTACCCTGGCAGAAGAGGGAAATGTGCCATCCACCAGCGTTTGCGCCTGGGCTGTCTCCCCGCTCATTAAGGCTCTGGAAAAACCGCTGGGAATAAGAACGGCCGCCTGGATTTTGCCCTGGTCCAGCAGCCGCTCTGCCTCTGCCGGATCAGACAGCCGGTAATCCAGATTAAATTTGCCGGTATTCACAATTGTATTCAGATACGCCCGGCTCTCGGCGCTGTGGTCCAGGTCTACCACGGCCAGCGAAATGTCCTTGACATCCAGGTTGAGGGCATAGCCAAATAAAAAGAGCAGCATTAGTGGCAAGATGATGGCCATGCCCAGGGTGTAAGGATCGCGCCAGATTTCACGGAACTCTTTTTTGAGGATGGGGATAACGCTGTTCATTGGGTTTGCCTCCTGGCCCGGCGCTGCTCCTCCTCTTCAATCAAAAGCATGAAGAGGTCTTCCAGCGTGATGGGAACAACATGGGCCGGACCGGTCATCAAATCAGGGGGTGCCAGCGCCTGCTCAATCGCGGCTTTGCCGGAGTCGGGCTCCTGTACCAATATGTGCAGCTGGTTGCCAAAAATGCCGGTTTGCAGAATCTCTGGCCGGCCTTCCAGGTGCTTCAGCGCCGCCAGCGAATCCCGCACGGGTGCTTCAATGATGGCTCCCTTCTTCATGTTGGCCCGCAGCTGTTCCGGGCTGCCGCAGGCAATGAGACGTCCCCCGTAAAGCAGGCCCAAGTTGTGGCAGTGCTCGGCTTCATCCATGTAGTGGGTGGTTATAAAAATGGTCACGCCTTGCACAGACAGGGCGAAAATCAGGTCCCAAAACTCGCGCCGCGAGACGGGATCAACCCCGCTGGTCGGCTCATCCAGGAAAAGGATGTCTGGCTCATGCAGGATGGCGCAGCCCAAAGCCAGCCGCTGCTTCCAGCCACCGGAGAGAGCGCGGGCCAGCAGGTGCTCTTTGCCGGTCAGCCCGGCCATGTCTAATACCCACTGGCGGCGCTGCGCCAGGCGCGCCGGTGGAATGTTGTAAATACTGCCGAAAAATTGGATGTTTTCGCGCACGGTCAAATCGTTATAAAGCGAGA
>CALBTC010000145.1 GCA_937967805.1 uncultured Anaerolineaceae bacterium | reverse complement strand
TGGACAGCATGGATTTGGAGCGGGAAAAAGGCGTCACCATCAAAGCTTCGGCCGTACGTATGAAATACACGGCCAAAGATGGTGAAGAATATATTATGAACCTCATCGACACGCCGGGGCATGTTGATTTTGGCTACGAAGTAAGCCGCGCCCTGCAAGGCTGTGAGGGGGCTCTGCTGGTTGTCGATGCCACCCAGGGAATTGAAGCCCAAACGCTGGCCAACCTCTACCTGGCGCTGGAAGCAGATTTGGAAATCATTCCCGTTGTAAACAAAATTGATTTGCCGGCTGCCTTGCCTGATGATGTGGCTGAGGAAATCGAAAACATCGTTGGCATTGCGGCTGAAGACGTGATTCCCATCAGCGCCAAGATGGGTACCAACATTGGCCGCGTGCTCGAGGCCGTGGTGCAGCGCGTGCCGCCGCCCACGATCAACAATGAGTCTCCCCTGCGCGCTCTGGTATTTGATTCGCACTACGATTCCTACAAGGGCGTGATTGCTTACGTGCGCGTGTTTGAGGGTAAGCTGAATAAGCGCCAGTGGATTAAGATGATGTCCAACGAGGTGACGGCCGAACCCATCGAAATTGGTATTTTTGCACCTGCTTTGAAGCCGGTTGATACCCTTTCTGCAGGTGAAGTAGGCTATATTGCCACCGGGCTCAAAACCGTGCGTGAATGTCGCGTCGGAGACACGATTACCCTGCGCGATCAGCCTGCCGGCAAGCCTCTGCCCGGTTACCAGGCTGTCAAACCAATGGTTTTTGCCGGATTTTACCCCACCGAGGGGGAAGATTATGCCCTCTTGAAAGAAGCTTTAGAACGGCTGCAATTGAACGATGCCGCCCTTGTTTTTGAGCAGGAAACGTCTGATGCGCTCAACTTTGGCTTCCGCTGCGGCTTTTTGGGATTGTTCCACATGGAAATTATCCAGGAACGGCTGGAGCGAGAATACGATCTCGATTTGGTGGCCACCGCGCCCAGCGTACGGTATGAAGTGAAGATGGCCCACACCGGCGAAGAAATCGTCATCGACAGCCCAGCCGAGCTGCCGGATGAGGGCGAGATCGAGGAAATTCGTGAACCGTGGATGCATGTGCAAATCTTCACGCCGGATGAGTATTATGGCGTGGTGATGGATCTAGTCATCAAGCGCCGAGGCGAGTTTGTGGGGCAGGAATATCCCGCCCCAGGACGCGTTGTGCTGAAGTTCGACATTCCCCTGGCAGAAATTATCATCGATTTTTACGATAAGCTCAAAAGCGGCACGCGGGGGTATGCCTCAATGGATTATGAAGCAGCCGGCTACCGCGCCTCTAACCTGGTGAAGCTGGAAGTGTTGGTAAACAAACAGCCGGTCGATGCCCTGGCAATGATTGTTCACAAAGACGACGCATATCATCGCGGCCAGAGATTGGTTACGGCGTTGAAGGATAAAATTCCGCGCCAGATGTTTGAGGTGCCTATTCAGGCGGCAACCGGCAAGCGGGTCATCAGCCGGGCCACTGTGAAGGCAATGCGCAAGGATGTGCTGGCCAAATGTTATGGTGGCGACATCACCCGTAAGCGCAAGCTGCTGGAAAAGCAAAAGAAGGGCAAGAAGCGCATGAAGATGATCGGCACAGTGGAAGTACCGCAAGAAGCGTTCATGGCCGTTTTGCAGCTCAATGAAGATTAAGTAAGGTTTTCGCTTTGGCTAACCTGTATGCGCGGTTTGTGTTTCCGTTGCTGCGACGCATGGATGCGGAGTCGGTACACGAGCGGACGTTATCGCTGTTAGAGCTGGCGCAGCGTGGGGTGGGACGGCCGTTTCTCTACAAAATCGCCGGTCAGCTACCCCACCAACCCATTGAATTCGCCGGACTTACCTTCCCCAATGTGCTGGGCATGGCGGCCGGCTTCGACAAAGACATTCGCGTAGCCACCGGCCTGGCCGCGCTGGGCTTTGGTCATATCGAAGCGGGCACGCTCACGCCGCGACCGCAAGTGGGCAACCCGCGACCGCGCATTTTTCGCCTGCCGGAGGATGGTGCAATTATCAACCGGATGGGCTTTCCCAATGGGGGTGTGGTGGCGGCGCTGCCAAGATTACGACAACTGGCTGCGCAAAAGCGAAATTTTGTGCTGGGCGTCAGCCTGGGCAAGCAAAAAGAAACGTCGCTGGCCGATGCCGCCGGCGACTACATCGCCGTGATGCAAGCCGTTTATCCCTTTGCCAATTATCTGGCGGTAAACATTAGCTCGCCCAACACGCCGGGGCTGCGCGAGCTGCAAGGCGGGGATTATTTAGGCCAACTTTTGGGCACATTGTCGGCCGAAAATGAATCCCTGTCTCTAGCATTGGACGTGGGCAAACGGCCGTTATTCGTCAAAATTGCCCCCGATCTAACCCTGGCTGAGCTGGATGAAATCTTAACGGCCGTGCAAGACAACCAAATCGACGCCATCATTGCCACCAACACCACTACCAGCCGTGAGGGACTCGCCTCAGCCAGGCAAAACGAGACGGGTGGGTTGAGTGGACTGCCCTTGCGCCGGCAAAGCACCGAAATCATTCAGCACATCCGCCGGCAGACAAACGGCCGTTTGCCCATCATCGGTGTCGGCGGCATACGTACCGCCGCCGACGTGCAGGAAAAGCTGGATGCGGGAGCCGGTTTGGTGCAGCTTTATACCAGTCTGGTGTACGAAGGCCCCGGCTTGCCGGGCCGTTTGCTGCGGGCCCTGGCCCACTCCACCACGAACTGAGTACGCTTTGGCGATTATTGGGATACGGCCGTGCCCACCGCCTACGCATCCCGCCTCCCCTCAGGTATAATTCCGCTGTGGGAAGCGACCCCACTATAGGAGAAAATTTGCCAAATGTCTCAGCAAAAACAGTTAACTGCCATCGTACACGGGTACGTTCAAGGTGTTTCTTTCCGCTACTACACGCGGCAGGCGGCAAACCGGCTTGGCCTGACCGGCTGGGTGGCCAACCGGCGGGACGGTACCGTGAAAGCCGTCGCCGAAGGCAATGAAGCAGCTTTGCAGGAATTTCTGGCTTTTTTGCATCAAGGCTCTCCCGCTGCCAGTGTGGAGCGGGTGGAAGAGACGTGGGCTGAAGCGGAAGATTCTTTCCGAAACTTTTCGGTACGGTATATAGATGGTTGAAGAGAAGAGTAAAATAGAGCGACAGCGGCTGGCCTGGGCTGTGCTTCTGGGCAGCTTTGTCATTTGCATGGTCATTACCATTGCCATTCCTTTTACGGCCAATGCGCTCGTCCAAAATTTGACGGAACCACTTACCATTTCAGTGCAGGCCAACCAGGGAACAGTAGGCGTCGAAAATAGTACGGGTGACCGGTCTGCCTTGCTTGCCGGTGAAGGGACCCTTATTGAGTTGGGCGGACGGGTGCTCACCGGCGGAACGGCTTCGGCGCTTATTGCTGTGAACCCGCCCAACCAGGAACTGCTGCTGGCGCGACTGCAAGTGTACAGCAATACGGACCTCACCTTGTTAGAGGCCGAAACACCGCGCTTCAGCGTGAGCGATCAGGAAAATGTGCTGACATTGAAGTTGGACAACGGCCGTATCCGTCTTACCGTGCCAGAATTTGGCGAACGGCCGTCCTATGTCAACATAACCACGCCCCAAAGCGACATCACTGTTCAGACCCCCGGACAATACACCATTATTGTGAGCAATGAAGAAACCCAGGTTACGGCACAGACGGGCGAATTGATGGTCCGGGCCGTTGATGGAGGCACAGAATTGGCGTTAGCCGCAAACGAGCGCGCCGTTATCCTCACCGGTTCGGGCCCCGTTGGACCATTGGAAACGGAACGTAACATCATTGTTAACGGCGATTTTAGCCAGGAGCTAAACCGTTGGACCATTTTCCCCTGGAACGTGGAACGGGCTGATCAATCAGCCGGCCAGGTACGTGTGCTAGACGCGGGTGATGAGCCACGGCTAAACATCAGCCGCCAGGGCGTGGGGCACGCCGATGTGCAGGTGCGCCAATCCGTCAACCAGGATGTGGCCGAGGTGGAGTCGCTCCGTCTGCTGGTGACGTTCCGTATTCTGAGCCAATCTCTAGAGGTGTGCGGGATTGACGGCAGTGAGTGTCCGCTCTTCTTGCGGGTGAACTATGTGGATGGCAGCGGTTTTTCCAGCACCTGGCAGCAAGGGTTTTATGCTGTTGGTGAACCCATTGCTGGCGTTCAGCCGGATGGCTGTATTACCTGTGCCATGGTGCAGGATTTGCATGAACGGGTGCAGTTGGGGCAAGAATATTTTTATGACGTCGATTTAGGTGAAGAGATTGCCCGCCAGGGACGAATCCCCCCCCGCTTCATCGAGAGCATCATTCTCGTTTCGTCGGGCCACACTTTTGAAGTGGAAGTGGTGGATATTGCGCTGCTCGCCGCCGACTGAAAATGCCCCAATTGTCATTCTAAGCGCAAAGCTGACGCTGTCAGCCAGAATCCCTTTGAACGCAGCCCGACAGAATCTCAGACGGCATAATCGACCTTCTAGTCAATTA
>CALBTC010000144.1 GCA_937967805.1 uncultured Anaerolineaceae bacterium | reverse complement strand
TTTTTTCAGGACCGATGCTGGCCCGCATGGGGCAGGTGACGCTGCCGCTGCCGGGCGGGGATGTGATTGGCGGCCGGCCGTTAGACACCCATATTCGTGCCCTGGAGGCTTTGGGAACGGCCGTTGAAATGAAGGAACGTGGCCAATTCCACATGAACGCTGACGGGCTCAAAGGGGCAGGTTACTTGCTGCTGCCGGAAGCCAGCGTAACCGCCACAGAAAACAGCGTGATGGCCGCCGTTTTGGCTAAGGGCGAAACCATCATCGACAATGCCGCCTGCGAACCCCACGTACGCGATCTGTGCCAGTTTCTCAACAGCTTGGGTGCCCAAATTGAAGGCGTCGGCAGCAATCAGCTTACTATTCAGGGTGTGGACCGGCTGCACGGTGGTGAGTTTCGCATTGGCTCTGATTTTATGGAGGTGGGCAGCTTCATTGGGGCAGCGGCCGTTACCGGTGGTGAGATTCGCGTCGAAGACGCTCAGCCAGAAAATCTGGGCATGATCCGCATTGTGTATGAAAAATTAGGCGTTCATTGGCTGGATGACGGCAACGATATTGTGGTGCCTGCCAACCAGTCGCTGCAAATTAAACCGGCCCTTGGCGGACGCATCCCGGAGATTAAGCCCATGCCCTGGCCCGGCTTTCCGCCTGACCTGATGAGCATTGCCGTGGTGATTGCTACTCAATCAGAAGGGTCCGTTCTGCTGCACGATTGGATGTATGAAAGCCGCTTCTTTTTTGTGGATAATCTTACCTTCATGGGGGCGCGCATTGTGCTGTGTGATCCGCACCGGGTGATGATCCTGGGCGGTAATCAGCTGAATGCCAGCCCGCACGGCGTGCCCAGCCCGGATATTCGGGCCGGCATGGCCATGATTTTAGCCGCCTTATGTGCCCAGGGCACCAGCACGATTCATAACATCCAGCAAATTGATCGCGGCTATGAGAAAATCGAGCATAAACTGCAAGCGTTAGGGGCCGATATTAGGCGTGTTGCTTAACTTTTGTGCAGATTACCTGTGCCATTCATTTGACCGCGCAGTGTGGCTTAGGTATAATTTTTCGTCGTTTGACAGTTGTCAAGCAAATCACAAAAAGGGTTTCGATTAGAAAGCTTGGTTTCATGTGATTTGCTCAACTGAAAGCCAAATTAAAACTCATTTGACATTAAGTTCAGGGCTTTAAGCCCTGGTTTTTTTAGGAGAACACCTATGCCAAAGCGAACTTATCAACCAAAAATCCGCCGCCGGAAACGTGTACACGGTTTTCGTCAGCGTATGAAGACCAAAGGTGGCCGCAAGGTTTTAAAGAATCGTCGCGCCAAGGGACGCAAACAGCTTGCGGTTAATATGAATGAACATGTCAAGCGCATTAACTGGAACGGTTCGTCGGCAACGGCGTATCGGGCCAAGAAGCGCTTCGGTGGGGGGTAATAGACCCTCGGTTGTCTGATGTATGCTGCCACAACCGCATCGTCTGAAACGCTCTGCTGATGTCACCCTGGTGCAGAAGCAGGGGCGCAGTTGGCGCCACCCGCTGTGTATTTTAATAAGCAGGCCGGGTGGTGTTGGGGCAAGCCGATTTGCCTTTATTGCCAGCAAGCGGGTGGGCAATGCTGTGGCGCGTAACCGGGTCAAGCGATTATTGCGGGAAGCGGTTCGTCTGCACTTAGACGACATTCAACCGGGTTGGGATTGTGTATGGATAGCACGGCCGCGACTGTCTCGGGCATCTTTTGCTGAGGTGGAAACGGCCGTTTTGCACTTATTGGCCCGGGCAAAACTATTAACGGAACATTCCGTACGGGTGGATAATTTGCCCAAAAAGTGAGGCAGGAAAAACCACCGGATTAACAGAAGATTGAAGCTGATGAAAGTTTGCACAATTTCCCCCTGAATTTTCTTCTGATGTTGTAAGATGTAGGCATGAAAACAATCGCTTTATTCCTGATACGGCTTTACCAGCGCACAATCTCCCGTATAATGCCACCTAGCTGTCGCTTCACCCCTTCATGTTCCCATTATGGTTATGAAGCTATTGAAAAATATGGCTTTCGCAAAGGTGGCTGGATGGCGCTTAAGCGGATTAGCCGCTGCCATCCGTTGAATCCTGGTGGGTATGATCCGGTTCCATAATAATAATTAACTAAACTATTTGCGGAGGCACTCTTTGTTTATTGCAAAACGGCCGTATTCGCGGCTTACGATACTGTTACTGCTCTTGGCGACGTTAGTTCTGACGTCGTGCGGTGCACCTATCGCTGAAAACTGGCCCGGAATGTCTACAGATGGGCAAAATTTATATGTTGCCTATGGTCCTGGGATTTTTGGGATTGAGGCTGAATCCCAAGATTTGCTCTGGAATTATCAGTCAGAAAACGCATCCCTCTTCTTTTACGCGCCGCCTTCGGTGCAAAACGGCCGGGCCATCGTCGGTGACTTTGGTGCAGCGCAGGGGTTCTTCTCTCCACAAACAATTGTTTCCGTTTATGGCCTGGATGTGAGCGGCAACGCCGCAGAGGTTCTCTGGTCCAGAGACGATCTGGCCAAAGACCGTATTGTGGCCGGGCCGTTGCAGATAGATGGTGTTGCCTATGTGGCTACCTCTGACAACTTGTTATTGGCGCTAGATGCCGAAACGGGGGACGAACTGTGGCGCTTTGCCGCCGATTTTTCCATTTGGGCTCAGCCAACTTACCACGAAGGCGCCCTGTATATTGCCTCGCTAGATCGCCATTTGTATAAAATTAACGCTGCTGACGGCAGTGAGCTGTGGGCCGTAGAATTAAGCGGCGCTATGTCTGCCCAACCTGTTGTTAACCCGGACGAAAATCTGGTCTATGCCGCCAGCTATGACCGTGAGGTTCACGCGCTGGACATGGAGGCGGTCGAGACCCAGAATGTCCCCGACGGGGTGGACGGCGTGGTGTTTGATCGGATGCGACGGACGCTGGGTGTGCTGGAAAAGGGATTCGACGACCCGGAGCACTTGTATGAG
>CALBTC010000143.1 GCA_937967805.1 uncultured Anaerolineaceae bacterium | reverse complement strand
CTCATCGGCAAGAGCACCTACGAGATTCACGAAAAGTTGGACACGGTCGAACACGGAACCCATTCCGTGAAAGAGGGGCAGATAACGCTCTCCAGCATGATTGCCCAGGTGCTGCTGATTGATGTGGTGTTCTCGTTGGATTCGGTGATTACGGCCGTTGGTATTTCTGATTCTCTCCCCGTGATGGTTAGCGCAATCTTGCTGGCGGCGGTCATTATGGTTGCCTTTGCCGGTCAAGTTAGCGCCTTCATCGAACGGCATCCCTCGATGAAGATTTTGGCATTGTCATTCCTCATCCTTATTGGCTCAATGCTGGTCATTGAAGGCTGGGCCCACGAAGCGGCCGAAGATTTACATCTGAAAAACTATATCTACTTTGCGATGGCCTTCTCAGTAATGGTAGACTTTTTGCAGCTGCGCCTGAAGAGCAAAGAAAACCGGCCGGTGAAGCTGCACAACCAACCCACCCTCAAAGAAAGCGGCGACTAAATTTAATGGGACACAGATGGTTCGGCTGCGCTCACCACAAGCTTTCACAGATGCCCACAGATAAAAAATATCTGTGTAAATCTGCGTGAATCTGTGTCCTATTTTTAGGTGGTGATGTCTTGGCGGCGAAAGACAACGGCCGTTAATCCCAACAATCCCACCAGCCAGGCCAGCAAAATTAAAACCGAAATCCACATGGGGGGAACGGCCGTAAAGCCCGGAAAACCTCCAAACGTAGAGCCAACCCCATCCATCAGCCAGCTGCGCACGTTGTCCAGATTATAAGTCGGGGTGGCCGCAAGCACGTTTACAATATCCGGCCGTTGCAGCGCCTGGCTCATAATCAACAACAACAAAGACGAGGCAAACTCCACAATGCTCACGCCCACGCTTAGCAACAAACTGGCCACAATAGAGCGGCTGTACATGGCAATGAGTGCTGCATATGCGGCTACAATAAGCGTGTTCAAAAAGGTGACAAGCGCCTGTACCCCAAGCTGCTGCAAAAATGGCAGTAGTTCTAAGTCCACCAGCAGCGGGCCAAAGGGAACGCCAAGCAGAACCGCTTGCAGCCATCCTCCACCTGTGATCACCAGCGACGTTAACAACAGCGCCAGCAAAAACAGCAAACCCAGCACCAGGAATTTTGCCAGAATCAGTGCAGTACGAGACTGGCGCGGCACGATGTTTTTCCAGGTGCCCCACTGGTACTCCCCGGCAAAGGCGATGGCGATAAACGCCAAGAACGGCATCCGCAAAAAAGTTCCGCCGGGGAAGCCGTTCATCGTGTTCCACACTGACAGTAAATCTTCAGTCCAATCTATGGGATCGGCCGCCATCATCTGCCGCACCGTTTCTATGAGCAGGCCGGGCACAATTTGAACCAGCAACACAATCATGAGGGCGCCAATCGGGTAAACCCAGATCAAGAAAGAAACAGCTTTTCTATGACCAAGCAGCTTACGCCACTCAGCAGCTAAGGCGCTTCGCATCAAACGGCTCCTTTGCGAGACGGCTCCGCTGGGGCATCGGCCGTGGCCGCAAGGAACAGCGCTTCTAAACTTTGCTGCCGCACCACCACCTGAAACACCTTCACTTCGGCAGCCACCAACTGGTTCACAATGGTCGGAATTGCTTCACGGGGGGCCTGCACTTCCAGCCAACGGCCGTTTTCCGTCACCGGCCAGGCAGGCAGCAGTAACCCCAACGAGCGGTCCAGCGGCGTCACCTCCAGCCGAATGAGTGATTGGACCGACAACAGCTCTGCCACGTTGCCCGTTTGCACCAGACGGCCGTTATTGATAATGCCTACTTGATCACACACCTGCTCCACTTCGCTAAGCAAATGGCTAGACAAAAAGACCGTCTTCCCCTGCTTCTCGGCCAAATTCCGAATAAAGTGGCGCACGTCCTGAATACCGACAGGGTCCAGTCCATTTGTCGGTTCATCCAAAACCACCAGGTCGGGATCATTGAGCAGGGCAGCGGCCAGGCCCAACCGCTGCTTCATACCGGTAGAATAGCCCTGCACCTTGCGGTCGGCAGCCTCAGTCATGCCCACCTGCTTGAGCAAATTCTGAATCCGGACCGAATCGTAACAGTCGCCGGCCCGCGCCAAAATTTCCAGATTTTTGCGGCCAGTGAGGAAATGGTAGAAGGAGGCACCTTCCACCAAAGCCCCAACGCGGCGCAGCAGCTTGTAGTTACCCTTGTCCTAAAAAAAAAAAAAAAAAACTTCCCCGCGCGACGGCCGTATCAAATCCATTATCATGCGAATAGTGGTACTCTTGCCCGCGCCGTTCGGACCCAAAAATCCAAAGACCTGTCCGGCCTCCACGTCTAAACTGAGCTGGCGCACGGCCTCTACCCGCTTTCTGCGGCGACCAAAGGTTTTGCTTACATTATCTAAACGAATGGCAATTGAGTCTGGCATAGAAACCATCTAGCGTTATTCTGGTGATGGTACCGTTTCGCCGGTAGGCTCATCATCAGTGGGTTCTTCTGGTTCCGGCAGCGGCTCCGGGGCGGGAACGGCCGTCTCCACTGTGGTGGCTTTGTAGGGGTCTACCGCCTGATTACCGCAGACAGGGCACACATTTCATTGCAGCTCCAGC
>CALBTC010000142.1 GCA_937967805.1 uncultured Anaerolineaceae bacterium | reverse complement strand
GCCCGGATTGTGCTGATGGTGGGCAAATGGTTCCCCACCGGCGCACACAAAGTAGGGGCAGCTTTTGGCTGCCTGGTGCCGGTACGTTGTGCTTGCGGCAAATCTGGCTGGCGGCGCGAATGTTGGCCATGCTCACCGGCTGACCGCCGCCGGAGTTGTTGGTGACGGTGATCATCGCCAGCGGCACCTTGCCCGGATTTTCTGTAATGGTCCGTTCCAGCGCTTCCAAATCGATGTTGCCTTTGAAGGGTAAAATGACGGCCGGGTCCTGGCCGTCAGGGATGGGAATGTCCAGCGCGGTGGCGCCGCGGTACTCGGTGTTGGCCCGGGTGGTGTCGAAGTGGGTGTTGTTGGGCACGATGTCTCCTGGTTTGAGCGTGGAGCCGAACAAAATGCGCTCGGCGGCGCGGCCCTGGTGGGTGGGAATAACGTGTTTGAGGCCGGTGATGGTGCGCACGGCCGTTTCAAACTTGTAAAATGATTTGGCCCCGGCATATGACTCATCGCCCAGCATCATGCCGGCCCATTGGCCCGACGACATGGCTCCGGTGCCGGAGTCGGTCAGCAGGTCGATGAGCACGTCTTCTGCCTTGAGCAGGAACAGGTTGTAGTGGGCTTCGGCCAGCAGCCGCTCCCGCTCCTCGCGAGTGGTCTGGCGAATGGGCTCCACGGTTTTAATGCGAAACGGTTCGATGATGGTTTTGAACTTCATGAAGTGCCTCCAAAAAGGTGGGAATTAATAGGACGCAGATTTTCCTGATCACCCTGATCATGCAAATCAGGGTAATCAGCGTTCTATTTTTGTGGTTAGAGCTTGCTGCGCGGATACGGCCGTTCCGGAACATCCTCCAACAGCCCGCCGTGGCCCAGCTCGATGATGTCCGCCTGGGTTAGCCGGTCACCGATGAGCAGGCGGGGCAGCACCTCATCGACGATGTTGCGCTTGGGGCTGCGCGCGCAGCCGGGCGCGCCCATGATCGGAACATCGTCCAGGTAGGCCAGCATGAGCAAATTGCCCGGATCGACCGGCGCGCCAAAGCAGGTGAGTTCGCCCCCGGCCCGCTCTACGGCGCGTGGGGCAATGTCGAAGCGGTCCATGATGGCCGTCTCCCCCGCCAAAATAATCAGATCGGCTCCGGCAGCCGCCTGCTGCTGAATGGTATCGCCCATCTCGGCTTCATCCTGGGCGTCTTCCAGCGGCACGAAGGTGATGCTGTCCAGTTTAGAGCCCAGCAGCTCCAGCCGGGTGCGCAGCGGCGGGTCGTAGCTGCGCTGAATGCGGTCGGCGGCGCTGGGCGAACCGGAGAGGATGACAGCGACGCGGCGAGCGGGCAGCGGATCGAGCCAGAGCAGGGGCTGGTCATCGGCCAGCTTTTCGATGGAGGTAACGGCCGTTTCCGGCACGGCATACGGAATAATTTTGACGGTGCCCACCATTTTGCCCTCGGTAACGGCCGTGTGGTTGGGCAGCGTGGCCAGCGTGATACCCAACTGGCTGTTCAACTGGCGCAATCGATGGGCATCAACGCGCAAAACGCCCAGGGCATCGGCCTTGAGGTTAACGCGTCCCGTGGCGGCGCGGCTGCTGTACACATTTGGCCCCATCACCGCGTCGGCGATGCGGCGGGCGGCGCTGTCTTCGTCTATGTCGCCGTCCTCCAATTGGGCGACGTAGACCACGTCCCGGCCGGTGCTGTGCAAGGTGGCGATATCGTTTTGGCTTAAGGTGTGCCCTTTGCGGAAAAGGCGACGGCCGTCTGGCCCGGCGATGTTGTGGCCTAGTATTTTGCCAACGGCCTGGTCAATGGGAATCGGTCCAAATTTCATGGGCAATCTCTCAGAAATAACAGGTTTTATGCGCGTCATTCTGAGCGAAGCGAAGAATCCCTTTGAAGTAAATCGGCTGGCAGCTTAAGCTAACCGCAGAGTCTTGTCCGTTTTAACCCATTAGGGATGCTTCGGGGGGTACTTCGGCAAGCTCAGTACAGGCTCTACTCAGAAACAAGACATTTGTTTCTGTATTCTCAGAGCAGTCGCACCGCGCTGTGGCCTCTCTCAGCATGACAGTTACCATTTTAACATTTTCCCTACACCGGACGACTCCGAAGAAGAACCAGCAATTATGAAGAGAGTATGAGCAGCCTTACCCCAGCGTCGTCAGGAAGTTCGTTACTCGCTATAGTCCTCTCTGGATCAAAATTCAAGATGTAACCAGTTCTGAATTAAAGTATGTCAAGGCGTTGTCTGGATATATGAATCCGGACAGCGTTTTTTGTTGTCTTTCTTGTGCGGAACCATACGTATTGATATTGAACCACCTTATTATTTATGTACCCACACAAGGAGTGTGCAACAAATGAGTGACCGTAAAACAGGAACCGTCAAATGGTTTAGTGATCAAAAAGGATTTGGATTTTTGGAGCAGCAGGGTGGCCCGGACGTCTTTGTCCATCATTCGGCTATAGTGTCTGAAGGCTACCGCTCGCTGACCGAAGGCGACGAGGTAGAATTCACCATCGAACAAGGCCAAAAAGGTCCCGCCGCCGCCGACGTTCGCAAAATCTAAATCATTTGCTGTGGTTTTCTTTAATCAGGGAACTGCTAAAATGAAATGAAGAAAGGCTCGCAATGATGCGGGCCTTTTTAATTTCCAGGTGAGTGGATTCCCGCCTTCGCGAGAATGACATTCATGCCTGATTATTTTTCTTGAAGAACAGTAAAAGTGACGCTTCCGTCTACTTGAACGGCCGTTTTTGGGCTAGATTCCCTGCAATAGTGTGTTTATTTTTGCCCGGTGACAATTATGATAAAGTTTGAAGCGATACGGCCGTACCTCACCAGCGCCATTGAAGCGCGGTTGGATTTACTCGATGAACGGCACGAAACGGCCGTGCGCCTGTTTAACGGCTTTCTAGAGGGATGTCCGCAGTTGGTGGTGGAGCTTTTTGGAGAAACGGCCGTGCTCTACAATTACGCCAATCCACCCGAAGAGTTGAATGACGTGCTGTCCGCCGTGCCAGAAATGCTGCGCGACCAATTCCCCTGGCTGCAGGCCATTTTACTGAAAACGCGCCACGGTACGGATGAAGGAAAGCTGGGAAAGGTCGTTTGGGGCAGCAGCCTCACCAGCAAAATTCGTGAGTTTGGCGTCCGTTACGCGCTGGACCTGCAAATGAACCAGGATGCCAGCTTTTACCTGGACACACGCAACGTGCGCCGCTGGGCAGCGGACAATCTGGCAGGCAAGGATGTGCTTAACACCTTTGCCTACACCGGCAGCCTGGGCGTGGCCGCGCAAGCAGCGGGAGCCAACCGCGTGCTGCACACCGATTTGAACAAGCGTTTCCTCAACGTGGCCAAGACATCATACACGCTTAACGGTTTTCCCATTGTTAAAAAACTGTTCCAAACTGGAGATTTTTGGCGCAAGATGAGCCAACTTAACCGGGCGGGGGAGCAGTTTGACTGCGTATTTGTCGATCCGCCGTTTTTTGCCCAAACGGCCGCAGGTACCGTCGATTTAAATCAGGGGATGATCAGGTTGGTGAACAAGGTACGGCCGTTGGTCAGGCACGATGGTCACATCATTGCCATCAACAACGCCCTATTTGTCAGCGGTGCTGAGTACATGGCCGAGTTGGAAGCCCTTTGCGCCGACGGCTACGTCCAAATTGAGCAGCTCATCCCTGTTCCCGAAGATTGCACCGGCTACCCGCACACCCGAACCAATCCCCCCATCACCGACCTTGCGCCTTTCAACCACAGCACCAAAATCGCCCTTCTTAAAATCTACCACCATAAGGCCTGACAGGTTTTCTAGATACCGTTCCCAACAGATTGTTTCGCATTCCAAAACTATTTCAGGGCGTGGTCCCTGTATAAATCTGTCAGGATTGGCGATGTCGTTGCAAGTCTGTCCATAACGAGGACCGGCGAATTTTCTTGTGTGTAAGCAAATAGCGAATGTCATTCAGGCTGTCGTGGCTTAATTGATAATGGTAGTAGTTAATGTATTCGAGGATGGCAAAAATGTATAGTAAGTTCGACCAGAAAGAAACTTGAAACCCCAGGGACGACACCTGACTCATTACAAACAATAGGGGATATAGGGAAAGCAGGAGCAGATTTGCCCAATTAAAAAATGAGAAAACGCGATAGGCATCAGGTGACAAGGTTGTCTTCTGATTACGGATGGATTGTAGCTTCAAATGCCAATAGAAAGCACCCTGGACAAGAATGAAACAGATGCAGAACATGCCAACGGAATAAGTCTGCCAATGGTAGACTCCTCTGGTGGACAAAACAAAATATAAACAGCCAGGTAAAAAGAAGATATTAAACAGCTCCCAATTGCGCAGATAAAGTAGGCGCTTAATGATCGGTTGACATTTCATAATCAAAATTTACGATATCAGCCAGGCGCTTCTAGGTGCGACGGCCGTTTTCCATCGCACTCACTCACACGAAAAAAGGGTATGGTGAAAGGCCATACCCTCACCCTTACCGGTTCTTTGCCCAGCGCCGCACCTGGTTCAACAACCAGCGCGCGCCGATCACCATCCCGGCCGCTACGCTGTTAAAAAAAACGTCGCGGATGTCGTAAACGCGGTTTGGCAAAAAGGAAGGTTCGGTCACCTTGTCAGCTTGTCACCGTGTCACCATTCCCCGCCTCGTACAACGACGTCTCCGTGCCAATCATCTGCCGCATGAGTTCGTTGCCCTTGGGAATAAGTGTAATGCGCGTGCCGTCTTTGAGCATGTTTTCCGTTTCCAGAATTTCAAACATCGCCTGGGCTACTTCGGGATCAGAATTGATTTTGCTCAACGCCTCGCCCACGATTTGCGGCCGCATCGCCTGGGCCTTGGCAAACTCAATGGCTGCCCGCCGCTCGGCCGAGTTGGTGATGATGCTCACCCGGTTGCTGCCGTCCTGCCGGATGGCCGATGTCACCTGGCGCAGCCGGTTGACCACTTTTTCCTCAATCTGCTGGATCATCATTCGGTCGCGGAAATGGACTTTGCGGATGTAAACCGAACCCAACCGGTAGCCCCACTCTTCTGATTTGGGCGACACCTCGGCCCGGACGGCCCGGCTCATCGTGTGGCGCGTTTCCAGCATGTCGTCCAGCGGCATGTTGCTTAGGGTGCGCACCGTGGCGTTGCTGACGTTGGCCGCCAGCGATCCGGCCGGATCGCTGTTCTTAAACAAGTAAGCGACAGGGTTGCTAATCTGCATTTCATACCAAACGCCAATGCCCATCGGCGCGCCTTCCTCGGAGTTAACCGGCAGGCTGCGCAAATACCGTTGATCCAGGCGCATGTCCAGAATATGCCGCTTGCCCAAGGTATTCACCAGCAGGGCGCTGGGACCCATCTTGAGCCAGAGAAAATAGAGGCCGGGCTCTTCCAAAACGCCCACCACGTTGCCAAACAGCGTGTAAACATGGGCGGTGCCTTCCTGGACGATGGCATACACGCCAAACAGCCGCAGGAAAAAGCGAAAGATCGGTTCGGCAATAAAAAAGAAGATGAAAAAACCAAAGGCTGCGGGGAAAATTAAAAGAAGATCGCTCATTTGTCCACCTCCAAGATGACGTTTTCTGCTTTGGTGAAGAGGCTGAGCCGCACGTTGCGCAGATATGCTTGCAGCGCTTCCGGGCCATTTTGCTTGATCAGGTGCAGCTGCTCGGCCAGCGATTTGAGTGGCTCCACCTCTGCCTGGGCGCGCAGCGTTTCAATTTCCACCGCCCGCTTGGACTGCACAATCGTTTGGTCGGCTTGGGCTTTGGCCAGGCTGATGTCTGAGGAGACTTCATTGTGGGCGGTGTTGATGGCCGCTAGAGCCGATTCCACCTCCTGCGGCGGGTCGATGCCGGTGATGAGCGACGCATCCAGGTCCACGCCGTAGCGGGCCGCGGCCGAGGCGCATTCTTGCTCCATGAAGGTGTTGATCTCGTTCAGATTTTTGCGCAGGTCGTTGATGGAAACATCACCAATGAGGCCGGCATCCAGCTCGATATCATCTTCATCAACGAGGGTGGAGTTGGGCGACTCAAAGCTGGCGATACGCTGGCGTAGAATTGCGATGAAGTAGCCCATCACGTGTACCACCGGATTTTTAACACCAAACAGGTAGGCGTACAGGTTGCGCTCGCTGGGCTGGTACCGTATCTGCCCGGTGAGGCCAATGTTGAGCTGGTCTTTGGTGACGGCATCGAGGATGGTGCCGTTGTGATTGGCGGTGGGGGTTTCCAGATCGAGCGCCATGTTGATGGTTTCGGTGGCGACAGAAATTTTGTGAACCTTTTCCCAGGGCCAGCGGAAGTAGGGGCCGCCGGGTTTGATCACCTGCACCTGGGGATAAATGTAACGCTCCTTGTCCTTCTCATTGAGGGTCTCGGCGACCGGGTCATCGAGCGTCGTGCCTTTGCCCAGGCGGGCGGCACGGCCGAATCTGGTTTTGACGGCGCGTTCGTTTTGGTCCACGGTGAAGAAGCCAAAAATCACGTAGCGCAGAAAAAACCAGCCGAGAAAGCCGAGGATGAAACCGGGGATAATCACGTTCATATGGGTATTCTCCTGTATTTGGATGAGCCACAGAGGTCGCAGCGAGTTTGGCGCCAGCCGTTCGCATCTGAGGATGCTCACTCCACCTTAATTTGAAAGATATTGATGGAAAGATTGGTTGTTAACAAAAATCAGGATACATCATAAAGGATTTTGGGTGTTGGGGGAAGTGGCGTTTTACTGGAATCGTAGCCGCAGATTATTTCTGCGCCTTTAATACGCGGAAAGAATCCGCGGCTACATTTTAAGATTGTCGTGGGTTGAAGATGAGGTCCGGGGTGAGTTCGGCGATGGTGGTGCAGCCGCATTGGGCCATGACATTGCTGAGTTCGTCGTGCAAAATTTGCAGGATGTGCTGCACGCCGGCCGCGCCGTTGACGGACAGGCCCCAAAGCGGGGCGCGGCCCAGAGAGACGGCGTTGGCTCCTAACGCCAGCGCTTTCAGCACGTCGCTGCCGCGGCGGATGCCGCCGTCAAGGATGAGTTCGATTTGGCTACCGACGGCATTGGCGATGGCCGGTAAGGCTTCGATGGGGGTTACGGCCGTATCCAACTGCCGCCCGCCATGATTAGAGACAATAATCCCGGCTACGCTTGCGTCTGCGGCCCGTTGCGCATCATCGGCGCGCAAAATGCCCTTGACCCAGATGGGCAGATCGGTGAAGGAGCGCAGCCAGTCGATGTCTCGCCAGGTCAGGCCGGGATCGAAGTTCACATCAACCAGCTTGAGCAGGGAGATGGCGTCTTGGCTGTGCCCAGGGCGGTTGAGGTTGGGCAGCGGAATTTCGCTGGGGATGGTGAACTTAATTCGTTTGAGATTTTCGCGCAATCCCTGCACCGGCACATCGACGGTGACCACCAGAGCCTCACAGCCGGCAGCCACCGCCCGTTGCACAATTTCCTGGCTCCACGCCCGGTCGCGGAAAATGTAGAGTTGAAACCAGACACTGTGGCCAACGGCCGTCACCTCCTCCACCGCCACTGACGACAGCGTGCTGAGAATTTGCGGCACGCCCAGACTGTGTGCGGCGCGGGCGGTGGCCAGTTCGCCATCGGGATGGCCCAGTTTGTGCATGGCGGCCGGGGCAATTAAGAAAGGAGACGGCCGTTTCACCCCCATGATCTCAGTTTCCAATGAAATATTGCTAACGTCCCGAAAAATGCGCGGCAGCAGCTTTAACCGGTCAAACGCCGCCCGGTTTTCGTTCAGCGTCAAGTTATCGGCCACGCCCCCGGCGTAATATTCGTAAAACGTCTCGGGCATCGTTTCAGCAGCGGCCTGCTCGTAGTCGTAAACGTTTAATAGGTTCATTTTTTATGGGGCACAGATGAACACGGATAAACACAGATTTGAGACAATAAAAATCAGTGTCAATCTGTGTTCATCAGCGTTCTATTTCTTACAAACTTTTGATGGCGTTCAGGATGCTTTGCTTGTTGTGCAGCTCCCATTGGTCGGCGGAAAAACGGTAGAAAATAACGCCGTTGATGGGCATGAGCGCTTCCTCATTGTAGGCGCGGAAGTGGGCGGCGGCGCGGCGCACCCACTCTGCCCCCTGGTTGGTTTGCCAGCCCAGTGTGTGGCCATCATTGTGCCGCTGTGGATTAACCTCCGTGGCGATCACCGGCAGCGTCCAGAACCGTTCCGGCACGGCATCCAGCAGCGGCCGGTATGATTTCAGGTGTAAAAATTGCCAGCGCAGCGGATCGTTCTCGAATCTGGCGTCGCTGTCTACGTTGTTTGGGTTGCTGTCTTGCGTTTTGGGATGTACCGTAAGGAAATCGGTGCCCAGAATGTTGTTGAGGATGGCGACCCAGTAGGCGCGGCTGTCGCTGCCGGGGCCAAAGTAGGGATCAACGGCCTGAACGCCCAGGCGCACCCCGGAAGGCTTGCGCTGCCACACGTCGTTGTAGGCCCGGGCGTACATTTCTGGGGTGATGGGCGTGCCGTTGACGCCGCCGGGATATTCCTGCGGATTGTTGGTTTCGTTGCCAAAAATGAAGCCCCAGACCCCTTTGCTGCGCCGCATCGTTTCCACGCAGGCATCGAGGTAGCGCTGGTAGTCGGGCGAGTTGGGCGCGGGCTGGTTGCCCTGGGGGTGGAAGCCGTAGTTGAGTCGGATGAGCATTTTGATGCCTGCCTGTTCAAAACGGGTCATATCTTGCGGCGCGGCGCCGGTGCCCAGGGCAATGGCGTGCAGCGACCAGCCGGTCATGCCATTTTGCTTCATCCAATGGGCGCCATCTTCGTTGTGGATACCGAAGGATACGGCCGTATCCACCCGATTGATCGCCGCCGCCGGCACCCCCACCGGATAATAATTGTCCCGCTTGTTGCCCAGCAGCCGCATCACCGTGCCGTTTTTTACCCGGCCCAATTTTTTCTGGAACGAGCCCGGCTCGGCCCGCAAATTGATAAAGCCGGAACGCACGCGGGCCATCAATCCCATCGTTTCTACGCTGCTGGCAAAAGCCCAGCCGGAGACCAGATCACCCTCAGGCGTGGGCCAGCCGGCCTGCAAATGTTTCAGATACGGTTCGGGATTGATGAGATCAAACGGCTGCGGCGTTTCGCCACGGCTGCTGGCCCCGTCCAGGTAAAGGCTCAGGTGCAGGTGACTGCCCAGTTGTGGCTGGCTGAGCGTCGGTTTGGGCCAAACATTGCCGGTGCTGTCGGCCCGGCCGAGGAGCTGGCCGCCCTGAACCACATCCCCCACGTTGACAAAGCGTTCCTTGAGATGGGCGTATGCCGTGCGATAGCCGTCCTGATGCCGCAGGTAAACGGCCGTGCCATACGGATGGTCCTCGCTCACGTCCCGCACCTTGTACACCGTGCCGCCGGCCACGGCAAATATCTTGGAGCCAAACGGGGCGACGATATCCACACCGTCGTGGCCGGTTAGCGGCGGATCGTAGTCTTGCGGATTGACGTTGAACGGCTGGAAGATGCTGATGTGTTCGGTGGGCCAATGGGTAAAAATAAAGCTGGAGCTGCGAATCGTTTCTTCTTCCACAAAGCGCTGCGCCTCAAAGCGAATGCCGCGCTGGCTGAGCCAGGCAAAAATGTCCCCGCTCCAGCGCTCGCCGGACCAGACCACGACCTTGCTGCTGTCATCCCCGGCAAACATGAGAGCGTGGGCGGCGTCGGCGCTGTAGGTGAAGGCGGAGCGGGTGGGGTGCAAGGTTTGGGTCACCTGCTTTAGTTCGGGCAGGGTGGTGTCTTGCGGCAGCAGGTGCATGGTGTGCTGGATGCGCAGCGGCTGGGTACGGTTGGCCGCCGGCCGGCTGACGTGCCCGGCCACGCTGCTGCCGTCAAAGTTGCGCGCCTGGGTAGCAATGCCCCGCTGGTGCAGCCAGGTAAAAATCGCGCCGCCGGCTCCCCACCGTTCCCCGGCCCAGACGACCACGACGCTGTCGCTGTTACCGGCGTGGGCAACGGCCTGGGCGGCGTCGGCGCTGTAGGTAAAGGCGGAGCGGCTGGGGTGCAGCAGGGTCACTACCTGGTCCAGCTGGGCCAGCGTGGTGGCCTGCGGCAGCAGATGAATGGTGTGCTGAATGCGGGAAGGCTGGGTAACGGGCATGGCTTTCTCCTGTAAAAATCTAACGCAGAGGCGCGTGCAATCCTGGATTGCCGGCGCAGAGAGGAACTGGTTGATATTTATTCATCGTGGCGCGCCTCAGCGGGTATTGTCTACAAAGAACCTTAATTGTTGAATTTGGTTTTGGAATGTGAGAGTATGATAGCAGAAACGGCCGTTTTTGTGTCGTTTTTGTAGGCGGCTGGCTTTTGATCTTTACCCGTTTTTGTGGACAACGAAGTAAGATACATTGATACAAAAAAGG
>CALBTC010000141.1 GCA_937967805.1 uncultured Anaerolineaceae bacterium | reverse complement strand
TCGAATCCTTCTTCCGGATACTTCTCCAACTCCAACTGCGCCTGCACGTAGTCGGCGCTGCGGGCCTTGGCCAGGTCACGCTCAGCCGGGGGCACATCACTCATGCGAGCATACGGCCGTTTCCCCGTGGCATTCAGCAGGTTCAGCCAGACGCCATTCAGACGCACCGGCACCCCGGCTGCATGTCGATTGGGTTCATCGACGTAATGCAGCACCGCCCCGACAGTTGTCCAGACCGGTTCACCCAGCAGGCCAATCTGGCGTAGGGTCGCCAGCATCAGTTGCGCAATGCCAGCCTCGCGGCCGCTGCCTTCGCCTGCTCGCCGGTCGCCCAGCTGCCAGATGAGAGCGTCCCGCACCGGTTCACCCGCCTGCGGACCCTGGGCATAGAGGTACGCCGCCGCGCCTAACAATACAAACGGCCGTTTCTCTACGGGCCATTGATTTAAGTACGCTTCACTGGCAGCGCGGGCCGCTTCAAAGCTAGCTTCAAGTGCCGGAGCGCTGTCGGCTTCGCTGTGCGCACCGTCAGTGCGCAGCTCGCCCGCCGGGAGAGTGTGGCGCATGACGCGGCTGTACGCCTGACGCAGCTCTTTGCCGAGGTGCAGCCAGCTGCCACCGTGGTCAAACAGCGCCACCGGCGGGCACGCTTCCGTTGCCAACGCTTCGACGTCGGCCCAGTATTGCGCCCGATGAGTCTCCAGTGCATTGGTCAAGACGTCAAGCCAATGCTGCTTGGGGCTGTTGGTCATCACTGCTGCGGCCTGGTTGCGCAGCCAGCTGGGCAGCCGCTCCAGCATTGCCTGCGGCATATTTCGACGCGGGTTGGTCTGACCATGCCTCACCATCCGGCGGATGGCCATCTGGTTCCACCGCTTGACAGGCATCAGATCCAGCCCGGTTTTCACCGAGCCGTCAATGACCGCTTCTAGCGTTGCCGGGAGTTGGTCTGGGAGACGGCCGTAAACCGCCTTGCACAACATCGCCACGTTGCAAAAGCCACCCAAGACGCCCTGGTTGGCCGCTGCCCGTGAAATGGTTGACGCCATTGCCTCGACGGAGTATGATACATTTGTTCTATGCCGGTCGCTTGCTTCCGTTAACTTGCCGTACTGATAGTTGGCGTTATCAATGCGGTTGGGGAGCAGGCGACTCTTCATTTTAGGGTAGCTTACCTGACCCCCAGCGACAGAATCTCCCACTTCCCAGGCAATGACGTGACAGTTAGCGGTCGGCTGCAAGAGGGCGTACTCGCCCAGCTGATTCGGACTGCGCCAGATAAGCAGCTTCTGCCCATTGTCGTCACTCATATCGGTAAAGGGAAAGACCCAGACGGCATCATCCCCATCACAGCCGCCCAGCACGTCCACGATGGTAGTGAGCCAGTCGTTGTCATTGACCCAGGCGGTGGCGCAGGCAGGGTCCAGCTCAATGTGGCCTTCCGGCACCTCTCGATTGCCCACCGCTGCGGGAAACAGATAGTATCTACCCCCAGGCGCGGGACAGCGCAGCTTGCCAGCCCGGCTGCCTAGCCGCTTGAGATGCTGCTTAGCCACCGCTTTCACCATTCCGGCAAACCACATCACGCTGCCGCCGCTGGCTATATACTCGCCTACGTGCCAGTCGGCCAGGGAGTCCAGATCACTGACGGATTCTGCATCATACAGGCGGTTGAGGATGCTCTCTAAACGGCCGTTCCGAATCCCCTCCAGAAATAACGCGCTCTCCATCCCCGCCCAGGCCAGCAGGTGTTCCGGCTGGAAGAAGGGGTGCAGGTTGATGATGCTCTGGATGTCCAGGCACATCTGGTCTTCGCTGTGGATGGGATTGAGGCCAATGAAGATACGGCCGTCTACTAAAGCCAGCTCTTGCTTGGCACTGCCGGCCGGGAACATAAAGTCAACCGCCAGGTCGTCTACCACTAGCACGTGCCCTTTGTCCTGCCCGCCGGCGTGCAGCGTCGTTACCTCAAAGCGGTTCGTGTGCAGCAGTTCGCGGCGGTGGCGGTCGTCGAGATCCAGACTATCGGCCAAACGCTGGATGAAGCCCCGGCTGACCTGCCCACTGCCGTCCCATAAACGGCCGTCCAAGAATTCGTTGTAATCTATCGTGACTTCATCATCACCGAAGAAGCCCCAGTAGCGATACGGCCGCATGACACGTGAAAGGCGTTTGGAAAGGACATAGCCGCCCTTTGACATAGAGAGCCGCAGGCCGGTACGTTCCAGGAAGGTTTGGGTATCCATGCCGGGAACATATAAGTCCAACACCTTATCATCCTTCACCCAGCGTAGAGTAGGGGGGGCTGCTTGAAAAATTTCGGCCAGCGCGTCTTCGTCGCCATAGGAGCCTGTCACTTCGCTGTGTTCAGTGAAAGCTCTGAGTTCGTCGAAGAGGCAGGGGACAATCTGCCACTGCAGCTCATTGGGCAGAAACGGATAGGCTAAACCACCACGATTATCATCAAAACGTAAAACAGTCATCAACTTTCTCCTATTTGATTTGGGATTGGGGTTGTTAAGAGGGGAGGGCACGAATGCGCCGCTCCCCCGGGAAGACATTAAAAGGGGAAATATTCGTCGTCAGCAGGTGGACACGCCTGGCCGTAGACCACTTTGGGTACTTGTGCTGAGCGAAGCCGAAGTAGTGGCCGAAACCAGCAGACATCCACGCCGGTTTGCCGCACTTGCTCGTCACCCTGACAGAACCGATAGCCCAGGTGCAGCCGACCCCACTGCCAACAGCCTGCACTGAGCGGCTTAACGAAGTTAAGCACGCCGAAGTGGCCGTTGCTGCGATGCAGGGTGGGAATCCGAATACCAACGTAGGCATCATCGTGATCCAGGACAAAGCAGCGGTTAACTTCCAGGTGCAACGGCCCAATGTGGGCAGTGTAGGCATCCTCGCAGGCGTCATGATGTTCTTCGTAGCCGCGTGCCCAGCGGCTGAAAATAAGACGGGAAACCAGGCTTACCATGAGCGCAGCCAAATGGTTGAATAAACGTTGTGCAAACATTGAAACCATCTCCTTTTTGGGGTTGAAATAGGGGAATAGAAATGCAAAACGGCCGTTACCTGCGTAGATAACGGCCGTAGACGGTCTTGAAGTAAAATGATGGGTTTCTCAGTTGTGAGTAGCCTGATTGAGGGGGATCATGGCAACAAAAAACGGCCGTTTCCCTGACGCGAGAAACGGCCGTTTCTGATATTAGCCTGCTTGTTATCTACAAAGACACATCCACGGTATGGGCTGGCGCGTTAAGCGTGACGATGTACTGATTGAGCAAATCACGCCCGACAATTACTTCATCCCGACGTTCTGTACCGACAACATCAACGTACTGTGGTGACTGCTCGCCAACTTGCACGGCAATCGTAAACAAATCAACTTCATAGCGACCACCGGCAGTGCCAGACAGCCACTTTGTCTGTCCTTTACGCACCTGTAACTGGCGTAAATGATGCAGAGGAATCATCGTCGCATCGGCTCCAGAATCTACAATCGCTTTCAACGTCATCGGCGGTTGGCCTGCTCGACGGCGTATTTGCAGTTCAATCACGGGCATCGCCGGATTGTAGCTGGAATCATAATCGTGCGAATGAACGATCATGCCGGTTCCTCAACAAACCGGGGAGAGCGAAACTGAATTGTACCTATTGGCTCATCCTCAACGCGCGTCATCCAGACAAAGTCATCAGGGTATTTATCGTCAATCCGCTCAAAAAGCGCACCATAATCAGAATCGTGATCCACGAGCTCGCCGCCGTGAATAGCGACATACTGGCCCGCGTATTGCTCTTTTAACTGAGAATGTAGTCGAATATAGGCAGCCTTTTCTCGCTCCACTTGAGCATCCGATTCGGCTGGAGGAATAGCCAACGAATCATTATCCGGCAAGAAATCAGCAATCGCGTCGCCGATATCCTGCTGCCGCGCCTCAGACCACTGTTTCAGTCGCCGGTACGCGCGATCAGATAGAGGGACATTAACATTCTGTGTCATAAAAACCTTCCTTTGCCTAATTGCTTGGCTTATATATTTTACCAGAAACATATCATTCGTGTTCGTTTAGCGGTGCAGCCCACAGCCGTGGCTTGAGCACCACTTCACTAAAGCAAGATGTTTATCCGTTACCATTCCTTGTTGAGCCAGGCAGCCGCTGCTTTGACAACATCACCATGGCAAGGACCGGGCTTGCACCAACAAATAAGCACGGATGAGGCATCAATAGCCCTCAGCGCATCCAAGACCGCTTCATCACCAGCCTGAATACGCTGCCACAACCAACGCTTGTAATGGGGGAACGTCTTGCCGCGACCGCCGAAATCTCTGACCTTGAACGGGTTTGCCAGTGGAGATTGCTCCAATCCGGCATAGCTGTTGGCCCGGCCAATGTAGATCCAATGGTCGCCAAAGGCCTGGTTCAACGCCGTGATGGAACCGTATTGCTTGAAGTTGATTATGCTGCACATTGGACAACCTCCTGCCGACGAAGAATCGCTTGTTGGCGTTGACTGGCCTCGGTTTTGGCCAATCTATCACACCGGTCATTCATCCCATGACCGCTGTGACCGCGTACCTGCTGCACGGTGACGTCATGCCGGCCGGCCAGCTGGCGCAGTTGCTGCACCAGGTCGAGATTGGCTTTGGCACGGCCATTGTTCAGGATGGTGACGACGTACTGCGAATCCGTGACTACCGTGACCTGGCCGCGACGTTTAAGGGCTTGCAAGCACGCGATGACCGCTTGCAGTTCCATGAGGCTATTCGTAGTGTGATTCGCGACGCCCGT
>CALBTC010000140.1 GCA_937967805.1 uncultured Anaerolineaceae bacterium | reverse complement strand
GCAGCGATACCGTCGATTTCTGGGTTCAGGTAGGCTACCAGGGCTGGGTCACCGACACGCGCCTCTACCTCACCACCGACGGCAGCGAACCGTCCATCGACCCCACCACCCACGCCCCGCAAGGCACCACCCAGGCCATCACCATGACCCTGGATCACACTGAAAATAACACGCTGTGGTACAAAGCCACTGCCGGACCCTGGACCACCGGCACCGTTATCCGCTACAAAATTGCCTCCTGGCACAGTGGCGGGGGCGACACCAAATATGCTGACAGCAGCAACGACTGGCCCGTGACCGATCCCACCCAGGCGCGCATCTTCGGCTTCCGCGTCGGTGAAAACCAGCTTCCCTCCTGGATTGGCGACGCCGTGATTTACAACGTTTTTGTCGATCGCTTTTACGATGGCGACACCAGTAACAACGATTACTGTGCCGAGGCCGCCAGCGGCTACTGCGACAACAACCACGCCGTACATGGCGCGCTGCCCACCCATCCGCAAGATGATTACCGCTTCACCTACAATGGCGGCGACCTGGATGGCGTCATTGCCCGGCTGGACTACCTGCAAGATTTGGGCATCAATGTCCTGTGGCTCTCCCCTGTCTTCGACAATCCCAATTTCTACACCGATACCGACTTCAACAGCAACGGTGACATTTACTTCACGTATCATGGCTACCATCCCAGCGACCCGCTGAACGTGGAAGAGGTGTTTGGCACCCAAAGTGATTTGCAAACGCTGGTGACCCAGGCGGCCAACCGCGATATTCGCGTGATTTTAGACTTTGTACCCAACCACACCTCCAGCCAGCACAGCAACTTTATCAGCGCCAGCACTACCTGCGCCGGACCGTTTAGCGCCTGGTACACCTTCAGCGCGTGCAGTACGGCCGCAGATCCCACCTTTACCGTCAATTTTCCCTCCGGCTTCAATACCAGTTCCGCCAGCTACACCGTTTACGGCTCCAACGACACCAACAAGAGCTTCTTCGGCGTGCTGGAACTGCCGCAAATTAACAACGACAACAGCGCCGCGCGCAACTGGGTCATCAACAGCCGGGCCGATTACTGGCTAAACACCCTGGGCCACGCGGGCTACCGGCTGGATTATGCGCCTGGGCCCAGCACCGACTTCTGGCGCGAATTCAACGACACGATTGGCGACAGCGACACCTTCACCATTGCCGAAATCTGGCTGGAGAACGGGCCGGAAATGATTCGCCGCCAGCAGGGGCGGATTGACTCGGCGATGGATTTTGAGGCCAATGCGGCCATCGTGGGCTTCTTTACCGGCGGCAATAGCGTGGACTCGCTGGACAGCAGCCTGCGCGACCGGGCCAGCTTCTACTATCAGGGCGGCATCTCCCCCAGCGAATTTGTGCGCGGCTGCTTCATCGACAACCACGACATGGACCGTTTTTCGCACCGCGTGGGTTACAACCTGGCAGACATGAAGCAGGGCGCCCTTATCATGTTTACCCAACCCTGTGTGCCGGTGATGTACTACGGCAATGAGATTGGTTTGGGACAAGAGTTTGGCATTTACCACTTTGGCGGCGGCCGTCCGGAATATGCCCGCGAGCGGATGCCCTGGAACTTTTATGATGCCTCAGCTCCTAGCGAATGGTCAGGCAGCGCCAACACCGCGCTGTGGGATTTCTACGAGACGCTCATTGATGTGCGCAAAGCAACGCCGGCGCTGCAAACGTTTAGCCCGGCCGATTACATTGCCCTGTATCGCCATAACGCGGACCGCACCTACGCCTACCAGCGAGGGCAAGGCAGCGGCGCGGTGCTGGTCGCCCTGAACGACAGCGGCGGCACCCGGACTTTGAACATTCCCAACCTGGGCGGCGTATCGCTACCCTATGCCAACGGCACGGTCCTGCAAGATTTGCTGGGCAGCGGCAAAAGCTGCACGGTTAGCAGCGGGCAGTGTTCGATCACGCTGGACAACAATGATCCGGGCGTGGTGCTGGCTCCGCAAGCCGGTGTGACGGTTAACTTTACGGTCAACGGCTACGTGACGCAGTGGGGTCAGGATATGCACGTGGTGGGTAACGTGCCGGAGTTGGGCAACTGGGACCCGGCCAATGCCGTGCCGCTGAGCTGGGTAGACAGCGACACCTGGAGCGGTCCGGCAATCTTCACCAGCAGTGCGGGGCAGTCGATCCAGTTTAAGTTTATTGTGCGGCAGGGTGGCACAACGATTTGGGAAGGTGGCGGCAACCGGACCTACTCGGTGCCGTCCAGCGGCACGGGCAGCTATACGGGTTGGTGGCAGTAGCTCAGTTAGCTGCAAAACATGATTGATGCGAAACGGCCGTTCCCCGACAAGGAACGGCCGTTTTTTTTATCTAAACAAAACCCATTTGCCCCCCCGTTCGCTGCTCGCTACAATGCACGCTAAGATAGATATTTGAAGGATGAACCGTGTATCGGCAAAACATTATCGTACGGACCAAACTGGTTCCGTCCCGACCGCCCCAGCACACCATGCCCCGGCCACGCATTACGCAGCGGCTGCTGGAAGCGCAAAACCACCGCCTGACAATTGTGCAGGCCGGCACCGGGTACGGGAAGAGCACGGCATTGGCTACTCTGGCCACTGGCGAAACGCAAGAGCCGTTGCACTTTGTCTGGTACCGGCTGGAAGCCGAAGACAGTGATGTGCAATCCTTTTTGCTCCATTTGCTGCACGGCTTTGGCATCACCTTCCCCAACCTGTCTGCTGCCCCCCTGGCCGAACTGGAGGCGTGGGGCCAGCAGCGCCAGCCGCCAAGCTGGACGGCCGTTATCGACAGTCTCATCAACGAACTGGCAAACGAGCTCAGCCAACCCACCTTCCTGGTGCTGGATGATGCCCACCAGATCAATGACAGCAGCGAGCCCATCCGCATTTTGGACCGGCTGATTGGCCTGGCTCCGGATAACCTGCACGTGATTTTAGCCACGCGCTACCCGCTGGCCCTGCCTTCCCTGGTCACCTGGCGCGTGAAGGGGCAGATGCTGGAAATAGATCAAAAAGAGCTGGCTTTTACCCCGGCCGAAATTGATGCTTTGTTCCGCCACACCTACGGGCACGCGCTTTCACTGGAGCAGGCGTCGATGGTGATTAATCGAGTTGAAGGGTGGCCGATTGCCCTGCACCTCATCTGGCAGCAGCTACAGCGGGACGGCGGCGCGTCGCTGGCCCAGGCGCTGTCGCAGCTTTCCGGCAGTGCCAGCGACCTGTTTCAATTTTTGGCGCAGGAGGTGTTGGCCCAGCAGCCGGAAGATGTGCAGGCGTTTTTACGAGAAACGGCCGTTCTCCGCGAAATGACTACCCCCCTGTGCAACCAGCTGCGCCGCCGCCAGGACAGCCAACAAATGCTGCGCTACCTCCTGGAAAAAGGGTTGTTTGTCGTCAATTTGGGTAACGGCTACGTGCGCTACCATCATCTGTTTCGCGAACTGCTTTACAGCCAGCTATCCACCGCCGAAGGCGACAATTTGCACCAGCAAGCCGCCGCCATCTACCAGCAGCAGGGGGACGGGGAAGAAGCCATTTACCATTTGCTGGCAGCTGAAGCGTATGAGAAAGCGGCCGTTTCTCTGGCAACGTTGGGACGGCGGATGGTGCGCCTGGGCCGGCTGGACACCCTGGCCAACTGGATTAGCTACTTACCCCCAGACATTTTGGCCCATTACCCACCGCTGCTCACCTACCTGGGCGACATTGCCCGGCTTCATTCTCGCTTTGATGAGGCACTGGGTTGGTATCAACAGGCTGAGCAGCGCAGCCGGGCACAAGGGGACCGGCGCAGCATCGGCCAGGCGCTGCGCGGCCAGGCCCGTGTTTACCTGGACACGGTCAATCCCACCAAGGGGGAAGAACTGCTGCAAGAGGCGCTGCGCCTGTCTGATGGCCAAGATGACCGGAACAGCCAGGCCCGGCTGCTGGAACTGCTGGCCGAAAATTTGCTCAACCAGGGGCGAATGCGTGAAGCAGAAAATTACCAGGTGCAGGCGCGAGAGCTGCGCGCCCAGGGTCCGGACCAGGCAGAGCTGCCGGTGCGGCTGCTGCTGCGCACCGGTCGTCTGGCAGAAGCACGGGCCATGCTAGAAGAACAGGCCAAACTGGAAGAGCAAGCCCCGGTGCTGCGTCCCAGGGCTCATCGTGAAACGTTGCTGCTGCTCTCATTGATTTTAGCTTACCAGGGAGAAGCAGAGGCGGCGCTGCACACGGCCGTCGCCGGCACAAAACGCGGCCAGGAGCTAAATTCACAATTTATTACGGCCGTGGGCCATTTTCGCCAGGGGCACGCCTGGCTGCTGCACAAAAATGAACCTGGCTATGAGCAGGCGCGTCGCTGCTATCAGCAAGGCCTGGCCCTCAGCGAGCAGTTGGAAGTGCCGCGCCTGAAGATTGAAGCATTTTGGGGCCTGTGCCAGGCGCACGGCTTTCCCGGCGATCACCAGACGGCGCTCACCTACGCCCAGGAAGGCATTGCCCTGGCCCGGCTGCACGGTGATGAATGGGTAGAGATGAACATTCGTCTGGCGATGGGCGCCACTTACACGTTGATGGGAATGGCACAGGAAGCGAACGAATGGCTGGCCCAGGCAGCGGCCGGTTTTCATGATTGCAGCGATACGTTTGGCGAAACGGCCGTGCGCCTGTGGCGCTGCCTGCTGTGGCATAAAACCGAAGATGACACCCGGCTCAAGCGGGATTTGGACGATCTGCTGCCGCTTATCAGCCGGCACCAGTATGAATTTCTCTTCTGCCGGCGCACCCTGCCCGGCCCGCCCGATCCGCGGGCGCTGGTGCCCCTGTTGCTCTTTGCCCGCGAAAACAGCCAGCACGCGGCGACGGCCGAAGCCATTTTAACTCAGCTAGATTTATCTCATTTGGAGCTGCACCCCGGGTTTCAACTGCGCATCCAAACGTTGGGGCCGTTTCGCATCTGGCAAGGGGGTGAAGAACTGCCCAGCAAGGCGTGGCGGCGCAAAAAGGCACGCCAACTGCTGCAACTGCTGGTGACTTTTCGCGGCACGCTGCTGCACCGCGACCAGATTGCCGAAATGTTGTGGCCTGAGCTGGACCCCGAAGCCGCCGTGCGCGATTTCAAGATCGCCTTCAGCGCCATGTGTTCCGTGCTGGAGCCAAACCGCAAGCGGAATGCGCCGTCTGCCTTTGTGATGCGCGACGGCAGTCGCTATGGCCTGCGCCAAGAGGCGGATCTGTGGCTGGATGCGATTGAGTTTGAGCAGTTGATTGAACGGGGCGATCAACTTTATCAGAAAAACCGGGAACAGGCGGTGGGGTTTTATGAAACGGCCGTAACCCTCTACGAAGGCGACTATCTGCAAGCGTACCCCTACGAAACCTGGTCCCATGAAGAGCGCGAACGGCTGCGGGCCCGCTACCTGCAAACGGCTGACCGGCTGGCGCAATGGCTTGCCGACCAGGCCGAATGGGAAAGGGTCATCAATCTGTGCCAGGACATTTTGCAGCAGGATGATTGTTGGGAAAATGCCTATCGCTTGCTCATTCAGGCACACATCCAGCTGGGCAATCGGGTACAGGCGCTGCGTGCATACCAACGCTGCGAAACCGCCTTGCAAAGCGGCCTGGGCGTCACCCCCGCCCCGGCCACCGTTCAACTTTATGAAACCATTCGATAACTTTCCCCTCAGTAGTTATAATCAGCCCCATGAATGTCAAATATCCTGATCGCAAACTGCTTGCCCACTTACCCACTCCTCTGGAAAAATTGGAACGTCTCAGTAAACATCTGGGCGGACCAGACATTTACATGAAGCGTGACGACCAAACCGGCCTGGCTACCGGCGGTAACAAAACGCGCAAGCTGGAATTTCTGGTGGCCGATGCATTGGCCCAGGGCTGCGATCATCTCATTACGACTGGCGCGCCCCAAAGTAACCACTGCCGGCAAACGGCCGCAGCAGCCGCTCATTTTGGCCTGGGATGCAGCCTCGTTTTGGCCGGACGGGAACAAAGCACCCTGCAAGGCAATTTGCTGCTGGATAAGCTGCTCGGTGCGCACCTTTACTGGACAGACGAGCGTCCCCGCCATGAAGTGATGGCTGAAGTGGCCAACGAGCAGCGGGTGATGGGGCACAAACCGTACATGATTCCATTGGGCGGATCCAACGTGATGGGTGCTACCAGCTACGTGCTGGCTATGCGGGAGCTGATGGAACAGCTCGCGGCCAACAACATCAACATTGACTTCATTGTGTTTGCCAGCAGCAGCGGCGGCACGCAGGCAGGAATTGTCTTGGGCGCGGAGGTGCATGGCTTTCGCGGGCAGGTACTGGGCATCAGCGTTGATCATCCCGCCGACGATTTGAAGATGCAGGTGTCGGCCCTGGCCACGGCCACCGGCACCCATTTGGGTCTGGGCACCGTCTCCATTGCCCACAAAGTCGAAGTCAACGACGACTATTTGGGCGATGGCTACGCCATGGTCAGCGAAACGGAGCGAGAAGCGATCCAGATGGTGGCCCAACTGGAGGGCATCTTGCTCGATCCGGTGTACACCGGCCGGGCCATGGGCGGCCTGATTGACCTCATTCGCTGGGGGGCGTTTACGCGGGGTCAAAGTGTGCTCTTCTGGCACACCGGCGGGGCGGCCGCCCTGCCCGCCTTTGCCGATAAACTGCTTTAGTTTTTCATTTGAACTCACCAAAAATCGCGCGATTAAAACAAAACGCTGGGGTTAATAGACAGCGGCAAGTTGTTGAACGTGCGCCTTTCGACCTCTCATGGGAAATTCTCTGTGACGAGCTGGATGTAATTCTTGTTCATCCTGGAAACTGGAAGAATAAACTTCAGTTCTCCGATTGAATATTCATTTCAAGGTTCATTGGCCCCTGCAACACCAACAGTGGCTCATGCTGATTGGTGGTTAGTCCCTTGAAGAAAATAAATCTTGGCTATAAGATTTGACACACTATACCCCATTGGCGTATGATAGTGGCATCTTTTTGTTTTCTTTTGAGGCCAATATGATTATTGTCGAAACGTCACTGTTTACTAAACAGGTTCAGAAGCTTCTCTCCGACGAAGAATATCGACAATTACAGTCTAACCTGGCTAACCTCCCTGAAATGGGATCAATCATCCCCAAAAGCGGCGGTTTACGAAAAGTGCGCTGGGGGTATCGTGGGCAGGGTAAACGTGGCGGCATCAGGGTGATTTACTATTGGGCTGTGGCACAAGAGCGTTTGCTGATGCTCTTGATGTATCCCAAAAATGTACAAGATGATTTGTCTCCAGCCCAGTTAAATACACTCAGGCAGATTGTTGAGGATGAATATTCATGAATGACAAATACATGAGCGACGAATTATTTGAAGAATTATTGGAAAGCGTGCGTGAAGGTGGGGCAATCTTGCGCGGGGAAAAAGAAGCCTCGCGGGTATTCGTGATAGAAACACCAGACGTTAAAAAAATCCGAGAGCGCTATAAGCTATCGCAAACTGAGTTTGCCGCTTTATTGGGAATTAGTGTAAAAACATTGCGGAATTGGGAACAAGGTCGGCGTACCCCTCATGGCGCTGCACGGGTTCTGTTACAGGTTGCAGACAAGCATCCTGAAGCTGTTTGGGATGTTGTTCAGCCAGCTATTCAGTAGGCGCATTTTTAGAGAAACTGGTCCAGGCGTTGTCTGAGTAGTGTTCGGCTCTGGCTATGAGTGAAAAAATGTTTATGGTGCGCCCTGCAACTTTGTCGGATCTGGACACTGTTTACAATCTCATAGTCCAGCAAAATACGGCCGATTTTGGCCATGCGCTGCTTTCTATTGAGGATTTGCGCCAACGGTGGCAAGCACCTGATTTTTCACTGAGCGGACACAGCCAAATTGCTTTTTCCGCTGATGATCAGCTTTTGGGGTATGCAGAGATACGGCCGTACCACCCCACCCAATTTTCCACCCAACTCTATCTCTCCCCAACGCTATCATCTAATGAAATTGGCCAACAGTTGCTAACTGTGTTAGAGGCCAGTTTAGAGCCCGGCATCCAATTGATTGCCCAGGTGTCCAGCAAAAATGCACGGAACCAACAAATCTTTGCCGCGGCAGGTTACGAGCGGGGCTTAACGTTTCACATCATGGAAATTGAGATGACAGAAGCGCCACCGGCCCCGGTTTGGCCTGCGGGTGTTAGGGTACGGCCGTTCACACCCAACCATGACGAACAAACCACCTACGCAACGGATGAAGCAGCCTCGCAAGACAAAGGATATGCCAACCCAATGTCGTTCACAGCTTGGGCCAAACGCATGGGCCTGAACACGGAGCGATTTGATCCGGAGCTGTGGTTTTTAGCCTGTCATGAAGAAGAGCTGGTTGGCGTTGCGCTCAATTTTTATCTGGCGGAAAGCGAGTGCGGTTTGATTGATCATTTGGGGGTACGGCGCAACTGGCGCGGTCGCGGCATTGGCCTGGCTCTGCTGCAACATTCGTTCGCTGCATTTTTTGCCAGGGAGATCAAGAAAGTTCAGCTCAGCGTAGATTCAGGCAGCCTCACCAATGCGCCGCGCCTCTATGAAAAAGCGGGGATGCAAACGGTGCAG
>CALBTC010000139.1 GCA_937967805.1 uncultured Anaerolineaceae bacterium | reverse complement strand
TCGTTACAACCGGATTTTCTATGGTTCAATACACAGTTCGACGCATATTGCTTTCCATACCCGTTCTCTTTGCCGTATTACTGATCACGTTTGTATTGGCACGTTCAATCCCAGGAGATCCGTGCAAAGCAATTCTTGGCGAAAAAGCAACCCAGGAAACCTGCGAAGTTTTTATTCGCAATCATGGGCTAGACAAACCCATTAGCACGCAGTTTTTCATCTTTTTGGGTGGCCTGGCCCGTGGTGATTTAGGCGAGTCTATTCGCTTTAGCCGGCCCGTTACGCTAATCCTGGCTGAGCGGTTGCCCATGACAATTGAACTCGGTGTATCGGCTATGTTTCTGGCTGTATTAATTGGGATTCCTGTAGGCATTATTGCGGCCGTAAGGCGCAACTCTCTGGCCGATGTTGTGGTTATGATTGGTGCAAATACGGGTATTTCTATTCCCGTATTCTTTCTTGGGCTGTTACTCATCTACCTGTTTGCTGTCACTTTGAGGGACACGCCATTTGTTCTGCCACCCTCTGGTCGCCTGTCCGCCGGCGTCGTCCCAACCCCATTTTATGAACTGTGGGAGTGGCAGGCAGAAGAAGGCAGCTTCAGATTTCTGCTATACGAGTTTATTGCCAATCATTTCATTTTTAATGCTTTCATTACCGGTGATTGGGAGGTGTTTTGGAACGCCCTCAAACACCTTATCTTGCCGGCAGTTGCCCTCAGTACGATTCCTATGTCTATTATTGCCCGTATGACCCGTTCCAGCATGTTGGAAGTTTTAGGGCTCGACTTTATTCGGACAGCAAAAGCCAAAGGGTTACCACCACGTAAGGTCGTTCTCAAGCACGCTTTCCGTAATGCGCTGCTTCCAGTTGTAACGATAGTGGGGTTGCAATTGGGTGGTATTTTAGGCGGCGCAGTCTTAACCGAGACCATTTTTGGCCTGGCGGGCGTGGGCCGAAGCGTTGTCGAAGCAACCTTTGCCCGTGATTTCCCTGTTTTGCAAGGGTTTGTTATTGTCGTTGCCTTTATTTATGTTCTATTTAATTTAATTGTAGATTTATCGTACGCTGTTTTGGATCCAAGGATCCGTTTGGAATAACAAAATCATTATGGCCTCAGTCGCACAAATCCCTGATGACAATATTGCTGATATCCAGGATTACAAAGCCAATAGTTTGTGGCGCCTAACCTTACGCCGAATTCTGCGACAACGATCCGCTATCGTGGGAATGAGTATCCTGGCTGTCATTACGCTTCTTGCCATTTTTGCACCTGTTATCGCTCCGTTTGATCCAACGGATGTTTTAATTGGAAAAGAGGAAGGTATTAGAAAGCGTCAGCCGCCTTGCATTCATTTGTTGGGCTGTGATGAGAACCAACCGCAACATCTTCTAGGTACCGATGGCAACGTAAGAGATGTCTTCTCGCGGATGCTTTACGGAGCGCGTGTCTCGTTACAAATTGGTTTTATTGTGGTGACGGTAGCGGCCGTTTCTGGCACGTTTTTAGGGGCGCTTGCCGGTTACACGGGAGGCGTGGTTGATAATATCATTATGCGAATAATGGATATCTTTCTTGCCTTCCCCTTTTTGCTGCTGGCTATCGCGATTGTTTTTGTTCTTGGTCCAGGATTAACCAATGCGATGCTAGCAATTTCAATTGTGAGTATGCCGGCGTACGCGCGGGTGGTCCGTGCGGCCGTTTTATCTATTCGCGAAACAGATTACGTAGAAGCGTCTCGGGCGATGGGTGCCAGCAACTTTCAAATTTTAATCAAACGCATTTTACCCAATGCGGTTCCACCGCTGATCGTCTTAGCCACGCTTGGCGTGGCCACGGCTATTTTAGATACGGCCGCACTCTCATTTCTGGGGCTAGGGGCGCAACCACCTACTCCTGAATGGGGCACCATGCTTGGCAGCGAGCGCAATCAGCTTTTCAGCGCACCGCATCTTGTGTTTGTGCCCGGCATTGCCATTTCCATCACGGTTTTGGCGTTTAATTTGCTGGGAGATGGCCTGCGCGATGCGTTGGACCCGCGGTTAGTTAATGCTGGAAGAGATAAAGGGTAATCATTCTGATGGGGAAACGGCCGTTCAAAATAGTTATTGATTTGGTCGGAAACGGCCGTTCCCCATTTAAATTATCTTCTTGCCAACATCTGCCTCCAAGTAGGACTAATTTCCAATTCCCCCTCTGTGAACCCATGATAACATGACATAAATTTTGTTGACTTTACTTAATGTGAAGCTATAATGTTATTATTATGTCTCCTTTTCTCAGGATGGTGCAGTGGTTGCCAGACTGGTTTCGCATCTGGATACAAAATCAGGTCATACCAGCGTTAGGACTGCAACCAAAATTAATCGCCATCAGCATACTGAGAGGCATATTTGATTCATTTCTGTTTGTCATGCTGGTAACCGGGCTTTTGGCCGGTGGTCGCACCTATCTAGAAGGCCAATACGCCCTGCCCAGCCATATTCAAGAAGCAGTCATCAAATGGGCTCCGATCGCTGATCACATTGCCCGTGAAGCTGACATTCCGCGCGAGGTGCCTTTGGTGCTGTGGTTTAAAGAAAACAGCATGAAGGCCAGCAACCCTGAAAACTGTACCGGCATTATTGGGGCCTATGATTTGGTCCGTTCAGGCGAGCGTGCTTGCTTTACACCGGGACCCATATCTGACCTGGAAGTAAGCGAACAATTGGCAATTGCTGCGGTAGAGTTCAAACAACGCTGCCCAGAAGTGACGTACCTGACGCACGATCCGGACACCATCAAACGGTGTTATTTTGCTTATAATGCCGGTGCCGGTGCAGCGTCTCGTCTGGATGCCAATGAATCCGCCTACGTGATGAATAACTATGATGAAAATTACGCCAACATGATTTATTCGGATATAGAGTTGGGCACGGTGGCCGTCACATCTTTGGGGGCCTGGCCCACTCATTTGGCGTTTCAGAGCTTGATTGTGACACAGATGGACATGGAAGAACGGCCGTTATCCCTGGCAATTCTTAATATCAGCACCCAAATCTATGATGTGGGCACCCAGGCGTGGCGCGAGTTTACCGGATTGCCTACAGGGAACAGCGAGATGATGCCTTTGCCAAACGGCCGTTTCACAACCGATGGTTCGTGTCTCGGCGAGCCACACAAACTGGGGCGGTACAGTCAGAGGCCGCGGCTCAATCCCGTTTCAGAATCGCCGTTACTAACTCAAGACATTCATGGCTGTAGCTACAGTTTGCCCGGCTTAGATATTTCCAGCAGCAACCGCTCAGCCATTTTGCAAGCGCCTATGCCGGGCAATGTCACAACCTATACAGACCAATGGTACAACAGCACCATTCGCATTGAAAATGATGAATGGATAGTCTGGCTGCTGCATCCGCGTTCATACTTTGTTGACGAAGGACCCGTAACGCGAGGCCAGGCTGTGGGCATGATGGGAGCCGTCGGTTATGCAACCGGCCCCCACGTCCATTACACCATTTACGATAAGGTAAACGAAACTTTTGTCGATCCCGCCGAGTTTTTACCTTAGTGACCGTCCGCAGAATAAGGGCGCATCCAGGCGCTGCAGAATTAATTGGGCGGACGGCTTAAAGTAAGCAGACCTCTAATCAGGCAGACCGCTTACTTAGCTAAACGCAGAGAAACAAGGAATACGCACTCATTCAAGCCATGCAAAACAGAAAGGAGTAGAAGATGGATTTTCTGGAGCTTTTAAAATTCGCCCCACTAATTTTAGGGTTTGCTTTTATTGCATTCTTGCTATTTCGCAAAGACCCCTTTAGCTCTTTCAATCTTGGCAAACTGATAACCTATTTTATCGGGGTGATTATCACCTTCTTTGTGGTCGGTTGGCTTGTTGATTCGTTTGTTTTTGCCTGGGCCAACGACCGGCTGGAAAATGCCGACAGTTCAGTTGAATTTCAAGAGTTCAAGAATCGCAGCGAGCGCATCATTGATGACTCTTTTAATGAGGAAACGACCACAACCATCGTGCAGCCACAGGCACAGCCCACTGCAATAATAATCGTTCAGACAGCCACACCAACACCCGGTTCGACAGACCCCACTCTTCGCCCAGAAACTGGACCAACGCAATATACCGTTGTTGCCGGAGATACGCTTTTTGGTATCGCGCAAAGATATCACACCACCGTAAACGATATTATGGTCGTCAATGGGCTTACTTCTCATACGATTATGCCCGGACAGGTGTTAAATATTCCGGCGCCTTCGAAGTAAGCAAAACAAAGCTACTCACCAATGAGCAAACGGAGGCCTAGAGAAGCAGGAACAGGATTTATCGGGCTGCTTAACAGCTACTGGCATCGCCTGCCGCGGAACTTTCGCTGGAATATTGAAGATACTTTCCAGCCGGAGGCTCTGGAAGAACGCCTACTACCCAATGAAGAACCTCAGCTTGAAATTCGTATGGCCTGGTATCGTGATATTATCGGGGGGATTGTTTTTCACTATTTCAATTATCTGTTGGGGGCTACTCTTCTATTCTCATCAGCGCTCCTCCTGCTATCCTTATTTAGCCTGGTTCTTTCACCCTATTTAGCCCTAATTCCCTTTGGGCTGCTCATTATTCTGATAATTTATGGCACTTTGGAACGCATCGAGTACCGGCAGTGGCGCTTATTAAAAACCAATGCCCGACTTATTATTTCACTTCCGCAGCCAGGCTCCCGTTTTTTGGTTGATAATATTGAGCTAAAAGGGCTGCCACAAGTCGTTGATACAAACTGGTCACGCAATCCAGTATGGCGTGTCTTTCAGTTTATAACCGGAGCGCGAGATCTGTATCTGAGCCTGACAGCCTACCGTTTTGTAGAAGGTACGGCACGCGTCGGTGATGCCCTCATTATTCCAGACGTTATGCCGGATGATGTTTTTGCCCTGAAACGGCTCATCTTTACCATCCCGGCCGGTGGACCACAAAAGGTTGTCTTCCCCTCCCCGCAAGAAGTGGTTTTCCCCGAGCCACAAAAGGTAATTCCAACTGACGAATATAATGAAGAGGAAGAAGAATAAATTTCAAACCGTTCATTAAAAAAAAGACCTGGCTACAACCAGGTCTTTTTTCTTTATAAAAGAGGAAGACTCAAAAAATCAAGCAAGAAGAGAGGTGTCTCCTTCGTACGATTCTACATCGGTGGCTTCCGGCCCTTTGCGAGTCTCTTCGACGTCATACAAAACCCACTGGCCTTCCTGAATTTTGTCTGGGTCATGAACGGTATTGGATTTATGGAAGAAAATCTCTTCACCGCCACCGCGCATAATGAAGCCATATCCTTTTTGGCTGTTGTACCATTTCATACGGCCGAGATACTTACCGGTCTGCGGATCGATTTGAATCGTATCGGGCATCTCTATCTCCTCATCCTCCCTTTGGGAAGCGGGGGATGATGCAGAATTAGACTTATCTGTTGCCGATTTGAGAGGCGGCAGTGTGGGGGTAGCCATCTCCAGGTCTGATAAGGAAGCTGGCTCTATCGGCAAACCTGCCTGTGCCAACTGCCGCTGCATTTCAACTGTAAAAATAAATTGGTTCCCTTCCTCGTCTGTCGCCCATTGATCCTTATAATTCATGGTGAAAATCTCCGTTGGCCAAGTCAAGTATGCACATCGTATTGGTTCTGTGGTTTACCTAATTATAGTATAGATTTTACTTTTTTTTCTTTTTTCCGCCATTGGGGGAATCAATCAAGGATAATTGTTGCGGAAGAACGGCCGTTTCTTCCTCGTCATCCACGGCATCCGGGCGGCTAACCATGCACAAGGCGCCGGTGATGCGGTTGCGTTGGCCAATGGTCATCACGGCACGCGGTTTCACGGCCCGGCTGCCCATATACGTATCTTTCAATTTTAATTTCTTAGTTGAGCCAATGCCGGTGGTAATGAGGATCTGCGTATCCTCGGAGCCAATGACGGCGGCCACAACTTCGGCCGCATCCTTGGGCAGATTGACGTTGCGCACGCCCTGGCCATGCCGCCCCTGCGTGGGATATTCGCTCATAACCGTTGCTTTAGCCAGACCATTGTCGGTAATACTCCACAAATAGCCATCCGGGTCCACTACGGACATAGCAACCACGCCGTCGGCCTCATTAGCCAACTTGATGCCGTATACTCCACCGGCCGGTAAGCCAGACGGCCGTACCTCATCTTCCTTAAAACGAATCGACTGCCCGGCAGCCGTTGCCAGCAGCACCTCTTCTTCGCCCGAGGTCAGCTCGGCCCAGCCCAATGCGTCATCATCCGGCACGTTCATCACCACAAACGGCTCCGACGTGATTCCGGGCAAATCCTCGACCCGCACGCGCTTGACCACACCGGCTAATGTCGTTAGGAAGACGTAGCCGGTGGCATTGCCCGGCAGCACCTGAGCCGCCGCCAGATGATCGCGCCGCGACAGTCCGGTCAGGTCAGCCCAATGGCTGCCTTTGCCCAGCTCAACCGCCTGGGGGAGCTGGTAAACGGGCAGGCTGACGGAACGGCCGTCTGCGGCAAATAAATACAAAATATCCTGCGTATTCGCCTCCAACAGGGCAAAAGGCTGCTCAGTAGGTTTCAATGGAATGCGCACCATCTCCGGCGATGTGGTTCGGGCTACTGTGCCCTTCTCGCCAATCATCACCCACACCTGCTCGTCCGGCAGCAGGTCAGATGCCGATAGGACCTTCACATCGCCGCTGTCAATAATCTGCGTGCGGCGCACGTCCTGGTACTTTTCTTTCACTGCCAGCAACTCTTCTTTGATGAGCTCGCGCATCAGAGCCGGTTTAGACAACAGTTTCTCCAGATATTTAATCTGGTTCAACAGTTCCTTGTGCTCATCCTGAATTTTACGCCGTTCCAATGCTGCCAAACGGCGCAGTTGCATGTCTAAAATCGCCTGGGCCTGCATCTCGGTCAGCTTAAACTGCTTGATGAGATTATTCTTGGCTGTCTCCACCGTGCGTGAGCGGCGAATCATATCAATGACCGCGTCCAGATTATCCAGGGCAATCAGCAGCCCTTCCAAAATGTGGGCCCGATTGCGCGCTTTCTCCAAATCGTATTCGGAGCGTCGCCGCACAATCTCCTGACGATGGTCCAGGTAAACACGCAGCGCCTGTTTGAGCGTCAGCACACGCGGCTCGCCGTTCACCAGCGCCAAAAGCGAGATGCTAAACGTGCTCTGCATCGGTGTCAGGCGGAACAGGTCGGCCAGCACGTCCTCTGGCTCCACGTTGCGCGTTGTTTCCAATATAATGCGCATCCCGTTACGGTCCGATTCATCGCGCAGATCGGTCAATCCTTCAATCTTGCCGTCCCGGTGCAAATCGGCGATGCGGCCAAGCAAGTTGGTTTTATTGGCCTGGTAAGGCAGTTCAGTGATGACAATGCGTGACTTGTTGCGCCCCATCTCTTCTACATGCGCTTTGGCCCGCACCGTCACCCGGCCGCGTCCGGTGGCGTAGGCGCTGGCAATGGCGTCAGACTCCACCCCTTTCTTTTCGCGATAGCGGAATACCAGCCCGCCGGTGGGGAAATCTGGTCCTTTGATAAAGTGCATCAGGTCAGATAGTGAGATGTCGTCCAGCCGGTCCCACTGGTCCAGCATGAAGGTGAGGGCATCAATGACTTCGCCCAGGTTGTGCGGCGGAATACTGGTGGCCATACCGACAGCGATGCCGGAGGCACCATTAACCAGCAAATTGGGGATGGTGGCGGGCAAAACAGACGGTTCGCTAAGGGAGTCGTCAAAGTTGGTGATGAAATCAACGGTCTCTTTGCCGATGTCTTCCAGCATGTCGTAGCCCATGTTGGAAAGGCGGGCTTCAGTGTAGCGCATGGCCGCAGCGGCGTCGCCGTCAATCGAGCCAAAGTTGCCCTGCCCTTCTACCAACGTGTAGCGCATGGAGAAATCTTGCGCCAGGCGGACCATGGCATCGTAGACGGCCGTATCGCTATGTGGATGGTACTTACCCAGCACCTCACCCACAACGCGCGCCGACTTTTTGAATGAGGTATTCGGCCGTAAGCCCATGTCGTACATCGCATATAAGATGCGCCGCTGCACCGGCTTTAGGCCGTCCCGCGCATCTGGCGGGGCCCGCGACACAATGACGCTCATGGCATAGCTCAGGTACGATTCACGCACCTCGGAATCAATGTTTACTTGTTTTACCAGACCAATTTCCATATCGTTATCGTTTATTGAAATATTTGTTCTAATTTGGAGGCTAAATATAGGCAATTTAGGCCAGACTGTCAAACAAAAAAAGGCGCTATTTGCAGCGCCTTTTATACTCTGTTGGGATTCTTTCAACAACTTTATTCGTCAAGATTTTCGATATAAATATCACCATCCTCCACTTTAACTTCATAGGTTGGGATAGGTGCGGTAGCGGGCAATGCTAAAACAGCGCCTGTACGCACATCAAAGCAAGCCCCGTGGCGCGGACATTCAATTTTGTACCCATCCAGCGGACCATCTTCTAGCGGCCCGTCATCATGCGAGCACAAATCGGCGATACAGTAAAACTCACCGTCTACGTTCAAGATAATAACCGTTTCGTAATCAAAATCGTGGAATTTTCTTTCCCCAGGAGGAATATCCGCAACACGAGCAACTTTTACAAATTCAGTCAATTTTCTAATCCCATAATTTGAATAGAATTTTAGCGCTTCATTCGATTGAATCCGGCCCAAAAACCTCGTCTACCGACTGAAAGACAGGCTCTGAGGAGGCTCTTCGTTCTAAAAATGGTCTAACCTTATGTAATTCAAGCATATCTTTTCTGTACAATTTCTCTATCTCGTCTCGCAATAAGGCAATTTCTTTGTAGTGAGCTTTTCCAACTTCTTTTAAGCCATCAAACTCAAAATCTTTGCCTATATTCAGCAAAAGTCGATTCAGCTTGATCAAGCGCCTACTCGTTTCATCGCTTATCCACATATTATTTGAAACGGAAGCAAATAGATTCTGTTGAAATTCATAGTATTCCTTCTCGCTAAATGCAAAAATCGTGTGATACATTTGTTTATCATTGTCTAAAACAGATGATTTCAGAAGTGCTATCTGTTTCTCGATAAACTCGTACACTTTTAACCTTTTACCGATGACCTGCTTATAGTATTCATCTTCGTAATCTATCTTTCTAAGGTATGTTTGAATCAATACTGAAGCAACTGAGGTTAACAAAGCAGTCAAAAATGAACTTGATAAGACGGCAAGTACTGTCTCGGAATTCATTTGCACCTCAACTTACCCTCTTTGGTTGTAGGCCGTGTTCTCACCGCACCACTCTGGCTTCCTTTGTGTTTTTTGAAGGTTTCGGACGCATATCCTTGATGCTTTTTTAGCTCGCTTTCCAAATTAACTACAGATTGCAGCTTTCCTTGCTCAAATGCTTCCAGAATTTCCTGCTCTTCTCGCTCCAGGTGTGTCATCGTTTATCCCCAATTTCTGTCAAAGCATTGATTTCCTTATTTATTATTTATTGGCGATGAGTGGCAATGTACTCCATAGTGGCTTGGGCAATAAGTCCCGAACGCGTTTCGCCCCGTTCTGCGACGTACTGATCCATTAAAGAAAGTAAACGCTCTGGAATTGTAATGTTTACGCGCTTAGAACGTCCAGACAACCTTGAAATATCCACATTTACAACAGCCCAAATGCCATCTGCAAATTCAGGAGCATCTTTATAAAACTCGATTGTTTTTGGCGTGGGAATCGGCTCGGAATCTAGCAGCATTCCCTCTAAATGAGTTTCAATTGCTTCAACCACTTCTGTAAGTGCTTCGTCAACCGTTTCCCCAGCCGAAAAACAGCCGGGTAAATCGGGAACGGTAACACCGTAATCACTATCTAGGTCTTTATGAATTACAACTGGAAATCTCATGAATCACCTCGGCGGCCAATCCCAACCTGCCTGACGAAATATGCTGCGCAACGTGCCCTTTGGCAAATCACGCTTTGGATGTGGTACAGTCACTCGACCAGATTTTTCAGGATGCTTGTATTGATGATGACTGCCCTTGATATGAACTAAAATCCAGCCATCTTGGGTTAATCGTTTTATAACATCCCGACTCTTCATGTGAGTTTAATACACACTATACACACTGTCAATTGGTTTTATCAGTGTGGCGTAATTCTTTAGGATCGGGCATGCCGTAGGCACCGGCTTTGAGCACTTTGAGGGAGAGCAGGGCGCACTTGACACGGGCCATGCTCAGTTGAACGCCAACCAGATCAAGCAGCTCATCTTTGTCGAAATTGCGTATTTCTTCCAGGGTTTTGCCCTTGATCTCTTCGGTGAGCAGGGAAGCGGCGGCCTGGCTGATGGCGCAGCCGTCGCCGCTCCAGGCGACCTCGGCGACGCGCTGCTGATCGTCCAGCTTAACCTCGATACGAATGACGTCACCACAGAGGGGATTGTCTTCTTCGTATGACCAATCGGCCGTTTCCAAATGCCCCCGGTTGAGCGGGTGCTCGTACAGGTCTATGATTTGTTCGCGATAGATACTTTCGTCCATAATTTTTGATATTGGAGACCGGAGATTGATCCAGGCTCTTCTAACATTACTTCAAAATTCAGTTCAGCTACAACCGGAAAATTTTCTTGGCCCGGTTGAGGCTCTGGACCAGCTTGTCTACCTCTTCGGTGGTAGTGTGAATGTAAAAGCTGGCCCGCGCCGATGAATTGATGCCAAGTTCATGATGCAGCGGCATGGCACAGTGATGCCCGGCGCGAATGGCAATGCCGTCTTTGTCCAGCAGCTCGGCAATATCGTGCGGGTGGAGACCCTCAATTGTGAAAGAAGCTACTCCGCCCCGCTGCGCTGCGGACGGCCCTAAAATTTGCAGATTGTCCACTTCGCTTAATGCTTCCAGGGCATAATTGGTAATATACTGCTCGTAGGCGTGGACGTTTTCCATGCCCAGGTCAGTGAGATAGTCGACGGCCGTTCCCAAACCAATTCCCTCGGCAATACTTGGCGTACCCGCCTCAAACTTGTGCGGCAGTTCATTCCAGGTGGAGCCTTCTAGCGTCACCCGGCGAATCATGTCGCCACCGCCCATGAAGGGGGGCATCGCTTCCAGCAGATGCCGCTTGCCGTGCAAAATACCAATGCCGGTGGGACCACACATCTTGTGACCGGAGAAAGCCATGAAGTCGCTGTCCCACGCCTGCACATCGACCGGCATGTGGGGCACCGCCTGGGCGGCATCTACCATTGCCAGGGCGCCAACGCTGTGGGCCGCATCTACCAGTTTTTTAACTGGATTTACCGTGCCGAAGACGTTGGAAACGGCCGTAAAACTAAACAGCTTCGTCTTTTCCGTCAGCAGTTGCGGCAGCTTCTCCAAATCCAGCGTGCCATCAGGCAAAAAGGGCAGATGCCGCACCACAATGCCAATCTGTTCCGCCAAGATTTGCCAGGGCACGATGTTGGCATGATGCTCCATTGCCGTGATCAAAATTTCATCGCCGGGCTGCAAATTGGCCCGTCCCCAACTTTGAGCCACCAGGTTAAATCCCTCGGTGGCATTGCGCACGTAAATCAGTTCGGCCGGATCGGCGGCGTTGATGAAGCGGGCGATGTGCTCCCGCGCCCCTTCGTAGGCATTGGTCGCTGCTTCGCTTAAATAGTGGATACCGCGATGAACATTAGCGTTGGTTTGGCGGTAGTAATCGTTCATCGCCTCGATAACCGGCAGCGGCTTTTGCGAAGAGGCAGCACTGTCCAGGTAAATCAGCGGCACACCTGGGTACACCTCTTTCTGCAAAATAGGAAAATCGCTGCGGATTTTATTGACGTCTAACATAAGCAAGATTGTAGTCCTGATCAAACGATGTGCAACTGCCGATTGTCACGACATATCACGCACATCAACCAACAAATAAGGTAATCAGTAATCAGTATTCCGTATTCGGTTGAATAAGAATTGGTCACTGATTACCGATTACTGCCCACCGCCTACCGGCTCTTTGAAGGATTCTCAATAGGTACGCCCACCAGATTGCCCCATTCGGTCCAGGAGCCATCGTAGTTGCGCACGTTCGGGTAGCCCAACAGATACGTCAGCACAAACCAGGTGTGTGAGCTGCGTTCACCGATGCGGCAGTAGGCCACCACGCTGTTGTCGGGAGAAAGTCCCTGTTCTTTTTCGTAGATGTCGCGCAGGTCTGCGGCCGTTTTAAACGTCCCATCTTCCGCCACAGCACGAGACCAGGGCACGTTCTTCGCCCCTCTGATGTGGCCACCGCGCAACGCCCCTTCCTGTGGCGAACCGGGCATGTGCAGCAGCTCCCCGCTAAATTCTTGCGGGCTGCGCACGTCTACCAATGGCTGATTGGCCTGCACATGGGCCAAAACCTGGTCACGGAAGGCACGGATTTTGTAATCGGTACGGGCAGAAGGTTTGTAGTTTGTTTTGGGAAAAGATGGCTTCTCTTTGGTCAGCTCGCGTCCTTCGTCAATCCATTTTTTGCGGCCGCCGTCCATCACCCGGCAATCGGCGTGGCCAAACAGTTTGAATACCCAAAAGGCGTAGGTGGCCCACCAATTGTTTTTGTCGCCATAAAAGATAACTGTTGTGTCATTGGCAATGCCGTTACGGGACATTAGTTCAGCAAACGCGGCTTCGTCCAGATAATCACGGCGAACCGCATCATTCAGGTCAGCTACCCAATCAATGTGAACTGCATTCTCAATGTGTCCGGTGCTGTACAGCAGCACATCTTCGTTGGATTCTACCAGGCGAATTTTGTCGGTTTTGTCTAAATTGTCTGCCACCCATTGCGTCGTGACCAACACATCGCCATGCACATATCCTTTGTTGTTATTACTCATTCTTTTCACTCCTGTTTTCTTTTCTGATGCGTATGTAAACAAACCTCCCGCAGGCTCCGGTTACGGATTCTGTCTGGGACCAAATCTGTAGGAGGTTAAATAAATTCGGAGAACAAAAAACGGTGGCTATGCCATCCGTCCTGCTTGCGTAGGCGAGAGGCAAGGCCACCGTTTGCCAGGGTCAATTCCAAATGGGCAATCGGTTCGGTCATCCCTCTCGCCTGGTACATAAGCACCGGCACCCATTGAATCGAACATGGTTGTGAATCACTTTGTATGTCCTGTTGGATTTTTGCTGCAGAGAAGCCAGCGATTTAAGAGCAATCTCTTTTGTCTCTGTGCGCTCTTTGGCAAAAAAATTTAGCCGATTTTTTCGATGATGCGGTCAAAGATGCGGTTGCGGATGCCCTCGAACGGGATGCGACGCATGAGCGGGTCAAAAAAGCCCTGGACGGACATTTCAACGGCCGTTTTCCGAGGAATACCACGACTCATTAAGTAGAAAAGTTCTTCAGGATCCAACTGACCAATGGCCGAAGCATGGGTGCAGACCACATCATCGGCCTCAATTTCCAGACCAGGGATGGAGTCGGCGCGGGCGGTTTTGTCCAGCATCAGGTTTCGATTGGCCTGGAAACCGTCGATCTTCTGCGAGCCGGGCAGCGCCTTGATCATGCCCTGCCACACGGTGCGGGACTGCTCGCGCAGCGCCCCTTTGTAAAGCAAATCGCTAACGGTATCGCCGGCATTGTGGTTTTGCTGCGTATCCAGGTCAAGGTGCTGACGGCCGTTGGTGAAGAAAATCCCCGACATGCGCCCCCAACCACCGGGCTTGTCCAGCTCCAGCGTCTGGAACGCTTTGGTCAGGCGGGTACCCATCATGCTGGTCACCCAATCCAGCTTGCCGTCGCGGCCCACGCGGCCCCGTTCATGGTTGAACTGCCACATATTCTGGCCAAAATCTTGCAGGCCAGCGTAAATCAGGTTGGCATTGTCGCCTACCATCAGCTCAATCACGCCGTTGTGCAGCCCGGCAGAATCGCTATCTTGAGAAGCGTACTCATCCATAAAGATCGCTTCGGCACCTTCTTCCAGGACCACCAGGGTGTGGGTAAATGTTTTACCGTTGGCCGACCAGAGCACGCTGTGCAGCGGAGCCGCGGCCTTCACATTTTTAGGCACGTACAGGAAGGTGCCGCCGCGCCAGAATGCGCCGTGCATGGCGGCAAATTTGCCTTCGCTTACCTGCACACACTCTGTCATGAAATATTTTTTCACGAGGTCGGGATGTTGGCTGACGGCCGTATGCATATCGCAAAAAATAACGCCCTGTTCTTTTAAGGCATCACTCAGCTCGTATTGGCGCGTCACACCATCGATCTGCAACAGATTGCCGCCAACCTCTTCACCAGTCAGCTCTTTGCCCAGGAATTCCGGAATTTCCCAACTGGTCGCGGCATCGCCGTTCACCGACGGACCAATTTCATCTGGCTTAAAGCGGCGGATACTGGTGCGCCGCCACGCTTCGTCCGAGGTAGTAGGCATGGGGGTGTTTTCGTAAATATCAAACGCTTTCAGACGGAACTGCAACATCCAGTCCGGCTCATTCAGCGCTGCGGATAATTGTTTAACTGCGTCTTTTGTAAATGTTGTCATCGTCATTTCTAATGGTTAATGGTTAACTGTAAACGGTAAATGGTTAACAAATAAGAATTAACCATTTACCATTAACCAATTTTACCCAATCGAACCCTCCATTTGCAGTTGAATCAGGCGATTCATCTCAATGGCATATTCCATCGGCAGCTCTTTCACCAGCGGCTCAATGAATCCATTCACAATCATAGAGGTGGCGGTTTCTTCATCAATGCCGCGGCTCATCAAGTAGAAGAGCTGTTCCTCACCCACCTTGCTCACAGACGCTTCGTGGCCGATGTTGACATCTTCCTCTTCGATCTCGATGTAAGGATAGGTGTCGGAACGACTGGTTTCATCCAGCAGCAAGGCGTCGCAAACCACATTGGATTTACAGTGATTGGCCCCTTTATTTACCTTGAGCAGGCCACGGTAAGATGAACGGCCGCCATCTTTGCTGATCGATTTTGAGATGATACGGCTGGTGGTATTTGGTGCGGCGTGCACAACCTTGCCACCGGCGTCCTGGTGCTGGCCCTTGCCAGCAAAAGCGATAGATAACACTTCGCCATGAGCGCCTTCACCCGTCATGTAAACGGCCGGATATTTCATGGTCACTTTGGAACCCAGGTTGCCATCGACCCACTCCATGGTGGCGTTTTCTTCAGCGATGGCTCGCTTGGTTACCAGGTTATACACGTTGTTGGACCAGTTTTGGATGGTTGTGTAGCGGCAGCGGCCACCCTTCTTCACGATGATTTCCACTACAGCAGAGTGCAGCGAATCTTCGGTATAAATGGGGGCGGTACAGCCTTCAACGTAGTGAACGTATGCGCCTTCATCGACAATGATGAGGGTGCGCTCGAACTGGCCTACGTTTTTGGCGTTGATGCGGAAGTACGCCTGGAGCGGCATTTCCACATGTACCCCAGGGGGAACGTAGATGAAGGAACCACCGGACCAGACGGCCGTATTCAGCGCGGCAAACTTGTTGTCGTTGTGGGGAATAATGGTGGCAAAATATTCTTTCACCAGTTCCGGATGTTTGGCCAGGCCATCATCCATCCCCAGGAAAACGACGCCTTTGGCTTCCAAATCTTTCTTGATGTTGTGGTAAACCACCTCAGATTCATACTGGGCGGCCACACCGGAAAGGAATTTCTGTTCTGCTTCGGGGATACCCAACTTGTTGAAGGTATCTTTAATGTAGCTGGGCACGTCTTCCCAGGTATCGCCCTGACGCTCGGATGGTTTGATGTAGTAATAGATGTCTTCAAAGTTTATGCCGCTCAGGTCTGAACCCCAGTCGGGCATCGGCCGTTCCAGGAAGTGCTGGTACGCTTTCAAACGAATATCCAGCATCCATTCCGGCTCGCCTTTACGGGCAGACATGGCCCGGATGACGTCTTCATTCAGCCCTTTTTCGGCCTTGTATACGTAATCTTCAACATCGGCAAAGCCGTACTTAGTTGCATAATCCTGGTTAACCTGGGCAACAACTTCTTCTTCACTTAGTTCTGGATTTAGGTCTAGGATGTTTTCAGCCATATTAAGCCTCCTCTAGAGTGCTATACTTCTCGCGGAGCCAATCGTATCCTTTTTCTTCCAGCTTAATTGCCAGCTCGGGACCGCCACTTTCAACGATACGGCCGTCCATCATAATATGCACATAATCTGGCTCGATGTAGTTGAGAATACGTTGGTAATGGGTGATAACAAGCGCACCCATGTTAAACTCTTTGCGCAGCCGGTTGGCTCCTTCAGCCACTACGCGTAGGGCATCAATGTCTAAGCCGGAGTCCGTCTCATCCATGATGGCGATTTTTGGTTCTACCGTTGCCATTTGCAAAATTTCTACACGCTTCTTTTCACCGCCGGAGAAACCTTCATTCAGGTAACGACCGGCAAATTTGTGGTCGATGCCCAGCATATCCATTTTTTCTTTTAACAGACGACGGAATTGCGGAATGGAAATACCCTTATCATCGGGGTCTTCGGCCTGACGGCGGGAGTTAATGGTTTGGCGTAAGAATTTGGCCAGCGTCACGCCGGGGACAGAGGCAGGATATTGGAAAGCGAGGAACAAGCCGGCGCGGGATCGTTCATCCGGCTCCATTTCAAATAAGTCCTCGCCGCCAAAAATTACCTGTCCGGCAGTGGCCTCATAAGACGGGTGCCCGGCCAGATTGTAGGCCAGGGTGCTTTTACCGGAACCATTCGGTCCCATCAGGGCATGAACTTCTCCCTGTTTGATCAGTAAATCAATACCTTTTAAAATCGGTTGATCACCGACGCTAACGTGTAAGTTTTTGATTTCTAAGGTAATTGTCATGGTTGATATTAGTCTCCTGTCGTGTTTCTGTGCAATCTATATTTGCCCATATACGGTGAAAAATTATAGCATAGGCAGATAGCATCGTCAATTATTATCATAAAAATGATAAAAATAGCACAAATTGACAATTCAGTCTGGCGTTGTTATACTTTTTGACAAATTTTTGTGGGAAATCTGGCTAAAAACTGTAAAAGTAGGCAAAGGATTCTATCGTGAAATCAGTAACAAGCAAGGGCAACCAAAGCACGCGGGACCTCATTCTTCACGAACTCAAGGCGTCTGCCCAATGTAATATTGAAACATTGGCCGAAGCCGCTGACATCTCTCCGGTTACTGTGCGTCATCACCTGAATGCTTTGCAGGCAGAGGGGCTTATTGAAGTGGAAAGCGTGCGGCGCAAAGTGGGACGGCCGTATTACGTCTACAGCCTCACTGAAAAGGGAAATGAACTGTTTCCCCAGAAATATTTCAGCCTTGCTAATCGCCTGCTGGAAGAGCTAAAAGACCGTCTGCCGCCAGAAACCGTTAATGAAATCTTCATCAGCCTGGTGGAACGCATGATGGAAGAACGTGAGGGCGAATTTGAGGGCTTACCGTTCGAAGAACGGCTCAATTATGTGATAAACTTGCTGGGCAAAGAAGGCTTTCTGGCCCGATGGGAAAAAATGGCAGACGGCCGTTACCAAATTATCGAATACAGTTGCCCTTACATTTCGATGGGTCAGCAGCATACCGAGGTGTGTACGCTGGATAAACAGTTGATGATCACTGTGCTGGGAACGGCCGTAGAACAGCACAGCTGCATGTTACACGGCGACGACTGCTGCCAATTTACACTCCCCTTACGGCCGGCAGATATTCAAGTAAATTCGTAAGAATCTTAGGTGACTGTCACATGAGTGTGACAGCCACCTCTCAATCACTGAGGAAAAACAAATGATTGCCAACAAAGAAGAAGAACTGATTGAATCACTGCGCAGCGTTATTGATCCGGAAATTGGGTTAAACGTTGTCGAGTTGGGCCTGGTGCGCAACCTGGACATTGACGAAGAGACCGATGCGGCCAAGATCACAATGATTCTCACCACCCCATTTTGCCCCTATGGACCACAAATTATTGAGCAAGTACGCATGGTTGGCGGCCAGGTGATGGAAGGCGGTGTCAACGTCGAAATTGGCACCGAGCTGTGGGACCCCTCCATGATGGAAGAAGGTGCCGGCGGCGATTGGGGTCTGTTCTAAAACCAACATACCGCGAACACACGTTTTTACCGATCACTGAATACTGTACACGCAGTGGTCGCGCAGCGACATTACCGATTACCGAAAGGCTCCCGTACCGGGAGCTTTTTCTTTTGGCGCCGTTGCCACATGAACCGTTCATAGAAAAAGCCGGTTGCGTTGGCAGCCTGGGTACAACAAAGCATTCCTGTCAGGATATAGGCACGAATATCGCGGGCCATCGTAAGCGGGTAGCTGATCAGCTTGAGGTAGAAGTCGGGCGATTCTAGATGAACAGCCTCCTGTTTGCGCTGGCTGCGCCGCCAGCGGTAAAGCCACGCACCCCGCCCATAGTTAAAATGCTGCCACCAAAATGAAAACAGATGCAAGTAATGCTCATGAAAGACAATCGCCCGTGGCAAATAAACCATCTCGTAGCTGTGATCCAGCCAACGATCACACAGTTCGCGATCCTCGCCGGCAGCCAGCGGCATCGATTCTTCAAATCCTCCCACTTGCCAAAACAGATCGGCGGCAACGGCGAAGTTATTTGAAGTGAAAAACAGAGCACGCGATTCAGTCTGGTTGTAGTAATGGTACAAAAAATCGATAAGAAGCTGGCTGGTAATAGAAAAAGGATTGCGGTGGAGCGCATTCCGCGTATAGCCGCCCACCATTTTTTGTGGCTCTTTCATCAGTTGAGCGGCTAATTGGCGCAGCCAGGTGGCGGTTGGGGCACAATCATCATCGGTGAAGGCCAGGAAACGGCCGTTTGCCAACCTGGCCCCGTTATTCCGCGCTGCCGCCGGCCCCTGATTGGGCTGAATGATGCACCGTACACAAAGCTGCGCCTCAAATTCAGCCACGATGCTGTTTATTAACTCCGGGCCACCGTCATTCACCACAATCACCTCAAACCGGCCGCGAGGGTAATCTAAAGCGACCAGCGCCTTCAGGCAGCGCGAGAGCTGCCGAGGACGATTGTACGTCGGCACAATGATGGAGAAGGTAGGCCATTCTTCATTCATAAGTTTGAGGGCAGCCTCATCCCGCGACCGTACCTACGGCCGGATCAAATCGCCAGCGGTATGGCGGTCGCAATACACCTTTATGGCCGCCCCCGTTGGCCGTAATCTGTAACGGATAAAGATGCCAGTGATAATCATAGGCGTGGGACCAATCCGGGGCGTGGATGCCTACATCGACGTGATAGAGGCCATTAACCAGGTCCAGCCGATCAAATTCCAGAGTGAAACGGCCGTTGCCAGACAGCACCATTGTTTCCATTTCCCCATTTGTGTTCACAGCACAGCAAACCTGCCTGTCGCGGGTGATGACAACGTTAAAGATAGGATCGACGATAGGCTGAGGTGCCTGGTAAGCAATTTCCACCGTCAGTGGATGTCCGGCCGGCAATGATTCCACTGCACCGCCGGCTTCATCCCGCAGCAAGACATCTACAATCTCCATTTCTTGCGTGCCAAAGCGATGTACCTTTTGTTTGGCACCAAAGGTAGGCTCATCAACACCCTCCTCATCCGTGATAACCGAACGCAGACGCCGCTTCTTGGTCGCACTCATCTCCGTGGCATATTGCCCCACCACCATCTCGGGGTCGCCGTGGACCACCAGATGCCCATTGTGCAGCCACAGCACTTCATCACACAGCTCACGCACCTGGTTTACCTGGTGAGACACAATCACGATGGTGACGCCTTCTTCCTTAAATTTTTCCAGCCGGGCAAAACATTTGCGCCGGAACGCTTCGTCGCCGACGGCCAACACCTCATCAATTAGTAAAATATCAGGGCTTGTGTGGGCGGCTACGGCAAAGGCCAGCCGCATCTGCATACCGGTGCTGTAGGTGCGCAGCGGACTTTCGATGAATTCACCAATCTCGGCAAAGTCAACAATGGCATCGAACCGTTCATCGACCTCGCGCCGCGTCAGGCCAGAGATCACGCCGCTGATGTAGATATTTTCCCGACCGGTTAGATCGGGGCGCAGCCCGGCTTTGAGATCGAGGAAACCACCGATACGGCCGTTCACCGCCACCCGCCCTTCATCTGGCCGCCCCACGCCACCAAGTAACTGCAACAAGGTTGATTTACCGGCACCGTTCTCGCCAATGACGCCCACAATCTGCCCCGGTGCAATGCGGAAATCGATCCCACGCAGTCCCCAGAACACGCGATCCGGACGCAAGCCCGGCAGCCCGCGTACCAACATTTCCAAGACCGTTGTCGGCCGTTTCTTACTAAAATGGTAAAACTTCTTACCCAATCCTTCGACAATAATCGCGTCTTTCATCACAGCTCCTCCACAAAACGGTAATTCACCCGCCGAAAGAGCGCGTAACCAATCACACAGAAAAGGACGGCCAGAGACGCGGGCCACACCAGCGATCCCCACTCAAGCAAACGATCTCCCATTAGCACCGCCCGATAAGCTTCTACCAAACCAGCCATGGGATTGATCCGGTACAGATTGTGAAAGCGGTTCGGCAACATGCTGACTTCATAAAAGATTGGCGTCAGAAAAAAGAAAAGGCGCAAGATGACACTTAGCAAATGTTGTGTGTCGCGGAACAGGACATTGGTGCTGGCCACCAGATAAGAAAAACCTAAAATTAAGAAAAACTGCAAGCCCAACAGCACTGGCAGCGCCAGCAATTGCGGGCCAAACCGGGCGTCTTCAACCAACAATATAACCAGCAGCACCGGCAGCGAGAAGATAAAGTTCATCATGTGGGTAATGTTGGTAACCATTGGCAGGACAGCCAGGTTGAAGCCGGGTCGTCTGACTAACTCCCGGTTGCCGGTGATAGCATTGGCTGCTTGCGTCAGACCACCTTGCAGCCAGTTCCATACCAACAAGCCAATAAACACATGGGAGGAAAAGCGCTGCATATCTAGCGTCAGCACGACTCGAAAAATGAAATAGAAGACGAGCAGATGCATCAAAGGGTTCAGTAAAGACCAGGTGAAACCCATGAATGAATGTTTGTACTGCATACGCATTTCGCGCAGCACAAGCTCACGCAGCAAATCTCGTTGATAGATCAGGGTTCGACGGCCGCACACAGGGCGAGCCAGGTTCCCGATACGCCCACTAAGAGAAATGCGATTGTTCATATAATTTCTTCCTCTTCAGTCATAAGTTGGCAATGTTGGCCAGACGACTCACCTGGCGTTGATAAAATTGGCCCAGTCGATAGGCTGTCTGCGCCAGGGCAACCAGTGCCGAAAAAGACCATGGTTCTGCTTGCTGCTTCACCGATTCTCCAAGGGCCGCATAAAAATCCCTGGCTGAGCCTGGCTGAATAGCACGGCCGTTTTTAGACTGTTCCGCAACTGCCTGCAAGAAAAAATGGCCGCCGCGACCGTATCTAAACTGCTGCCGCACATGACCCCAACTGCTTAGATTGTGATGATGCCAAACCCTGGCCGCAGGCCAATAACCCTGGCGGAAACCGTGGGCTACCAGACGAAAACCCAGCTCCATATCCTCGCCAGCGGCTAACGGAAACGTTTCGTCGAATCCGCCAACGGCCGTAAATGCAGTGCGTTTATACGCCACATTATTAGAAACCAACATCAAATTATTGTTCGCTTCATCGCGCATGTAATCATACATAAATTCGATCAAGAATTGGGCAGCACGCATGGCCAACTTGTCTGGCTGTGGATTGCACCAGGCACCGCCTAACGCATCGCACCCGGACTGGCTAAAGCCGTCAGCAAATTGAGTCAGCCAATCCGGCGTTACCCGGCAGTCATCATCGGTAAACGCCAGGTGCTCAAAGCTGGCTGCCGCTGCACCGCAATTGCGGGCAGCGGCCGGACCTGCCTGCGGGGCATCGATGAGTTTGATCGGCAGTGATTGTCGGAGCTGGGGAGATACGGCCGTAAACGAATCATCACCCCCATCATTCACCACAATCAGCTCCCACGCATCGACCGGATACGCCAGCCGGCAAAAGCTGTGCAGGCAGGCAGCCAATCTTTCTGGCCGGTTTCGCGTGGGAATAACAACGCTAAAGCAGATCATGACAAATAACCCAAACGCTCCATGGTTGGGCCGGCCACCTCCATTACCGTATCTAATTCTTCTGACGTTAACCCTTTTCTGTATTTGCCAATGCTCCCCGGATCGATCATATCCGTGGGAAAACCGGCCGGGTCTACCCCAATCGCCTCGCTCACGCGTCGCAGCTCTTTTTCCGGCTCGTGCATCATTGCCTCATATTGCAAGATAACCAGCTTGTCCGCGTGGGTTTCCATCAATTCGATCCCGCGCACCCATTTCGCCGCAATCTTTTCGGCGCTGTCTACATTGCCAATCCAATCTGTGTTTTTCCAGGTAGTACGCGCCTTAATTAAGAAGGAGCTGGTCACGTCGCGACAATCACGATAAATTACTAAACGAAGCAGGTTATCCTCCTGGGCAAATTTGTCCATACGAAAAAGGTAATGGGGCCATTTGTCGCCGACCACTTTGGCATTAGGAAACATAGCTCGAAAAGCCGCTTCAACAGAAACGGCCGTTGCCACCCCATCACAATAATTGCGAAAATGATACAAGTGGCGCAGGGCAAATCCCATATTGCCCATTTTCATTTTCCAAGAGGGACCATGATAGGCAATATCAAAGGACAATTTGCCCTGCACCCGTCGCCAGCGATCAAAAATATGGCGAACATATTCCTGGCAATCCCTTCCCAGAAAAACCAGATTTCCAAACTCGTTTGCCATTGCTATTTCTGGATGCCTATAGCAAAGAGTTTGCAGCAAAGTGGTTCCAGACCGTGGATGTCCCCCAATCATCAATAGCATATAACCTCCTGCAAACTGCCAAATCGCGTTGATATGTAAGATGTGTTCAAACCCGTTCGCATCCTTAACATTTCATTTGCCCCTTAAACGCTGCCACCAAAACTTCCACCACCACTGATTATCAGCTGCATAACCAATGCGCTCTAATAGTTCACCGGCCACTCGATGGAATTTGTAAGCATCAATCAGGCTGAAAGAACTGTACCAATCGCCCGTTCGCCCACCGCGACGAAAGCCGCTTTCATTCCCTTTAAAATTCAGATCGAAATCTGTCTTTTTGAAGATCGCCTGAAGAATTGCATCCGTACAGGGAATGTCACAAAAATCGAAAAGCATTTTGTATGAGGCAATCGGATCGGCCTTTAAGGTCTCATAACGAATCTCTATAAAACGGTTGCCCAGGCTTTTGCCGTCATTTTGTGCCCGTTGGACTGCATCGCGCCAGCTTTTTGCCGAAGCTTCCATGGAACCACCAAACGTACGTTTCCAGTCTGGCATCCAAGAGTGAGCTGCAGCCCGAACAGAAACACAAACGTCACGGCCGTCACGTAAGACATGAATAAATTTTGCCTCGGGAAAAATTTCAGCAATCAGCTTCATTGCGTACAGGTGAGAAGGGCTTTTTTCAGCCAAATAATGGTGGCCAGATTGAATAGCTTCCCCCAGGATGGCGTGAGCCGTCTGGCGCGCAAACACCAGCACCTCATCGCGCGATAAGTAACGACCTAAACCAGAATGCTTGGGGGGCCAGTGAGCAGCCGAAAAAAGTGAGCCAAGCCCATTTTCTCTAGTAAACAGCCACGACTCGAATACGCCCGCCACCTCTGGATGAGCCGTAAAAATATCGTACATCCATGTTGTGCCGGAGCGTGCAGCGCCCACGATAAAGATGGGGGCTGTTTTCAACTGATCAAATCGATTGTTCATAATTTTTGCCGCACTTATTGCATGCATTTAGTCATGCTTTCCTTTCATGCAAATTTCAACTTTTATTGGGAACCGTATCCCAATCGCAACATTGTCTCGGCAGCTTCCGACCAAACTTCGGCCAGCTCCGCCTGCGTTAATCCTTGCTGGTATTTACCGATGCTGGTCGGATTTAATTTTGGCCACCTAAATCCAGCCGGATCAACACCTAGCCAGATGCCTAACTCCGCGAAAACTTGTTCTGGCTCCTTGATTAAGGACTCATACTGAATAATATGAATCTGCTCTAAAATTTTTTCCATTATGTCAATTTTATCAACCCAGTTTCGGGCAATTTTAGCGGCTGTGTCCACATCCGCAGCCCAAGGGCGCGTTTGCCATTCTGTTCGAACTTTTTCTAGAAAAGAACTGGTTACGTCTCGACAATCTCTATAAATCACTACAATTTTGACCTGGTCTTCCTGAACAAAATTGGGCAGTAGCGGCATATATTGCGGCCACTTATCGCCAACAAATTTGGCTTGAGGAAATTGCCGTTTTAAAGCTTGGGCCACGGCCGAAATTGTTAGCTCACCAGTAAAGTTTTTGGCAAGTCTTCCCAAATATTCAAACGTGAAGCTTAAATTTGCCCAATGTTTTCGGGGATTTTTGATCTGGGCGGAGTCGTATACCCAACGGCCGTTTACCAATCGCCATTGAGCCAATCTTGCACGCATGGCGTGCAGGTAAGGATGCCCAACATCGGCAAAACAGGCAAACTCATTGGTAATGCTTATTTCTGGATGCGAGTCACATATCTGGCGCAACAATGTTGTGCCAGAACGTTGATGACCAGAAATTATCAAGATCATGTTACCATTCCTCTTACCACTATATGAGATGCAAAACAGGGGCAGCAATATCATGGTTTTTTACCACTGCCCGGCAGCCACTTGCAGATTGATCAACTGCGCCTGACTAAACGGCCGTTTCGCCAATAGTGCCACCCTGACTGAACAAATTCACGCCATGCCCCTAATGCCTGCGGCTGGAAGCTGAAGCGCATTGCCTTCCACAATCCTTGCCGGGCACGCTGCCATTGTCTTCCCAGCAGCGATTGGCCAAAATAGGTAAGGTATAGACTCACGACGCGGTATTTTTCAGACGGCCGTATCAACCCGCATTCTTGCGCCCGATACCAGAAAACCATAATCTGCCACGCTTCTACTTTATGCGGAGCGTACACAATTGAGCCCTTAGCCAGGTGCACCACTTCCACCGCTGTCTTATCCAAGAAAGCTGCCATTTCATGCCCCTCACCACAATTTTCGTGCGGCAAAAAAGCGCACCACACCTTTAACCACCATTCCACCCACTCCACCGAAGAACGGATATGGCCCGCCTCTTCAAGGTAAATGGCCCCATGGACAATTTGCTGCACATCATACAGATTGCCCAGTTGCCCCTCATGGAGCATGGACCAATGGTCCAGCCACCAATCCAGCATCCGTTCAATCGCCGGCCAAATCTCCTTATCCAACCGTAAGGCGGTTTGAATATGGGGATAAAATGCCCGCAGATTCAACATCGCCAAACCTTCTTCTTGGGCGTAGATGGCCAGCTGCACCAGCCAGGTCTGGGCCAAAATGGTCGGGGGATGTTCGCCATTGGCGGCGATGGCCCGGCGCAAATAGGGCACTATTTCTTCGGGAAACCCGGTTTTGTACAGATACCATACCAGCCAGATGAACGTGTGTTGCTGTACGGCCGGGGCCAGCGCCTTGATGTGCGGCGGCAGCATCTCATTGCTAAAAAAGCCGTCCAGCACGGTGAACATATCTTTGGCCTGGCGACGGCCGTTGCGCGTCACGCCCAATCCATGCTGCCGGTAATCAATGGTAATCCGTTTAAGCCAGCCCATCGGGCAACCCGCCAGCGCCAGGCGCAGCAAAAAGTCGGTATCCTCCGCCTGGCGCAAATCAGTACGAAAGCCGTCGATGCGCTGCAACCAGCTGCGGCGAAACAGCATCGCGCCCAAAAAGACCGGTTTCCATTGCAGCCAGGCGGGCAAGGTGAGTTCCGGGACTTGCTGCCAGGGCCGAATGTTGCGCAGGGGACGGCCGTATTCATCTACCAGGCGCCAACCGCTGTGCACTGCTCCCAGCAAATGGTCCGCTTCCAAAAGAGCTACCTGCTGCTTCAGCTTGTCCCGGTAAAGAATATCGTCCCCGTCCAAAAAGAGGACAAAATCGCCCAGCGCCAGCCGCAGCCCGTGGTTGCGCGCCGCCGAGACGCCCTGGTTTTCTTGCTGAACGAGCCGGATTTGGCCGCGATACGGCCGTAACAATTCGGCCGTGCCGTCAGTTGAGCCATCATCCACCACAATCAGTTCCAGATCGGTGTAGGTCTGGGCCAGCACCGATTCCACAGTTTCCACAATGTGGGCTGCACCATTATAAACCGGCACAATGACGCTGACGCGCGGATGGCGCAAACCAGGCAGCGGGCGATGTGTAAACAGGGTGGCAAAAAAGGCTGGCTCATCAAACCCTGGCTCCAACAGCAGGCCATGAGCGCAGGCGTCCTGCCACAGCAAGCTGAGGCCGGTGCTGTCTACAGCGCCCGGCTCGGCGGCCAACCCGACCCGCACAAGCTGCACCAGCCGGAACTGATCCAGATGGGCAAAATGCGTCCAACCGGCTGCGGCATCATCGTAACGCTTTTGCGCGTAAGGCAGCCAGACCAGCGCCCACCAGCGCATGATCAATTCGGCCGTTAGCTCAGCGAAGCTCCGCTCCCAATCCAGGCCAGATTGAAAGATGCGCCATAAAGCAAACGGTGTGTAAGCAGACCGCACCGCTTCTGGCTGCTCTGCCTGCCACCAGCCGGCCAGCCGCTGAAGTTCGGGCCAGACTTCCACATCTGGGGCAGCTTCCTGAAAAATAGGCCAAATTGTATCGTGGGAGGGAATCGCACGGCCGTTTTCTCGCTCCCAGTTCACAAAATGAAACAGCCACTCCACAACTGTATGTTCCGGGGTTAGATTGTACAGTTTGGGGGCCAATGCCAGACTTTGTTGCAGAGTAAACACGGCCGTTGCCGAATCACCGTTTGTCGCGGCGTGCCACCCCAGCCAAAGCAGCGTGTAAAAATAGGTCTTGGTCTGTTCCCCACGCAGCCGCTCTGGCAAATCGGGATGGGCAAAAAATTTATCCAGCACGCGTATTACGGATTCTGCTTGAACGGCCGTATTGTGGTGCATGGTACTGGATTGATGCTGGCGATATTGAATCGTTGGCTCGTACAGCCAGGCTCCGGGGCAGCCGGCCAGACTCAGGCGCAGCATGAGATCAACATCGTGGGCCTGCCGCAGCGTCGCATCCAACCCCCCCACGCGGTGCAGCCAGATGCGGCGAAACAGTATTGCGCCGAGCTGCACGGGCTTGTATTGTAACCAGTCCTCTACCTGAAGGCCGGGAGCGTGTTGCCACGGCTCCACCGTCTGCAATATATTCCCGTTTTCATCGATTTGCTGCCAACCGCTGGAGACGTACCCAAGTGCAGGTTGAAGCTGCAAAAAGGCTGCCTGCTGTTTTAGCTTGTTGGGCAGCATCAAATCATCGGCATCCAAAAACAGAATAAACTCATGCTCTGCCAGCTCCATCCCCCGGTTACGCGCCGCGGCAGAACCACTGTTTTCTTGCCGAACATATTTAATTTGATTTAGATAAGGCTTTAGAACAACTTCTGTTTCATCGGTCGAACCATCATCGACAACAATCAATTCATAGGGCGCATATCCCTGCGCCAGCACAGAGTCTATGGCCTGCGTGATATAAGCGGCGCTGTTGTAGGTGGGGATGATAACGCTAATTCCCGAAGTCATACTAATTCCTGTGCTAAAAAATCTCAAGGGGTTGTTCGGTTTGCTGGTCTGGTTTTGCCATGATGCACCCCAAAAAATAGTATGCAAACGCACTTACATCATGGCTTACCACAACCAGGCATCCCGGCACGATAGGAGGAAAGTACCACGTGACAGGTTTACCCGACTATTTTCTTATAGAGTCCTTAAAACATCTTGCCGTTTACGCGACAACTTTAGGAGTATAATGAGTTGCATGAAGCAGCGCATTGGGTTTCTCATCTTTAGCTTAACAATTGCGCTTGGCCTGACAGCATTCCTACTTTGGAATGCTGCCCGGTTTGGCCCGGTTCATGCGGCCCCACCGTGGGACAAAATCGCTCCAGCCTTGCTGGAAGCCCTGGCCAATGGCGCTTCTGTTCGCTTCATTGCTAATCTGGCTGAAACGGCCGATTTCCAATCCTTCACTGCTGCCAATTTAGATGCCCAACATAGAGCCGTTCTGCAAACCTTGCAGCAAACCGCCGCCAACAGCCAAATCAACGCCCTCGCGACACTGGATACCCTGGCGGCCGGCGGAAACGTAACGGCCGTTCGTCCCCTCTGGATTGTGAACAGTATTGCCGCCACCGGGAATTTGACGGCCGTACAAACCATCGCCAGCCTGCCGGAGGTAGCCCAAGTGCGGTTGGACACCATTGTGCAACAAATTAGCCCCACCGAAGTGCTCAGCGATACGCTGCTGGCAGTGGATACGGCCGTCGTCACCGGCCCGGTGGCCAGTTGGGGCATCGAGAAAATAAATGCCCCGGCCGTCTGGCATGGGCTGGGCGTTGACGGCAGCGACGTTACCGTGGCCATCATGGACACAGGTGTCGATTGGCAGCATCCGGACCTGACAGAAAATTACCGGGGCAACCAGGGGGACACAGTGGACCACAGCGGCAGTTGGTATGATGCTGTCTTTCCCACCAACACCGTCCCGATCGACAACCTGGGGCACGGCACGCACGTGGCCGGAACGGCCGTTGGCCACAACGGCATTGGCGTGGCGCCCGGAGCCAACTGGATCGCCGTCAACGTGGCCGATCCCTACGGCTTCATCTGGGAAAGCGACGTACATCGCGGCTTTGAATGGCTGCTGGCTCCGAATGGAAACGCTTCGCTGGCCCCGGATGTGGTGAACAACTCCTGGGGCGGTTCCGTCCCCAACACCCTTTTTGTAGACGACATTGCTGCGCTGCAAGCGGCCAACATCAAGGTAATCTTCTCTGCCGGCAACAGCGGTCCTTATACCGGCACCGTTGGCTACCCGGCCGGCTATCCAGACGTTCTTGCGGTAGGCGCCAGCGATGAACGCGACGAAGTTGCCTGGTTTTCCTCACGCGGTCCTTCTGCCCAAACAGACCAGCCGAAACCCTGGCTCGTTGCGCCTGGTCGGCAAATCTGGTCGGCGCAGCCTGATGGCGCCTATGCCCTCTATAATGGAACTTCCATGGCCGCGCCGCACGTGGCAGGCACTGTCGCTCTACTCCTGAGCGCCAGCCCCAACCTGACACGGGCAGAAGTGAATGAGATTTTGGCAGAGACGGCCGTTCCCCTCGCCGCCAATCATCCCAACAACCACAGCGGCTGGGGGCGTCTGGATGCTTATGCCGCCGTCGCCACGCAAAGCTCGAATGGGCTGCTTACCGGGCAGTTGTTTGCCGGCGGCGTGCCGCTGCCGGATGCAGTGGTGTCCATCACCACCCCGTCCGGGGCAATGCTGCCTTTTGTGACGGATGCAAACGGCCGTTACACGGCAAATCTACAAAGCGGCAGCTACACCATCAGCAGCGCGCCGTTTGGCTACGCGCAGACGGCCGTTAGCAGCGTCATCGTTAACAATGGGCAAACGACCACACGCAACCTTTCTGTAAACTTGCTGCCCTCCGGCCGCGTTGAGGGCATCGTGCGTGCCGTTACCGGTTATGTTCCCCTGGCCAATGCCCAAATTGAGGTGGCCGGTACGCCCCTCACGCTGATGACGGATGGCAACGGCCGTTTCGACATCACCTTGCCCACCGGCAGCTATGAGCTTATTGTGACCAAAACGGGCTTCCAGCAGCAGCGCGCGGAAGTATGGTTGGGCACGGGAACGGCCGTTACCCAATACTTCTTCCTGGCCGATGCCCCTGCCATCTTGCTGGTAGACAGCGGGGACTGGCATTTCAGCAGCCAGGCAGCCTTCTACAGCGAAGCGCTTACCGCCCTCAATTACAGCTTCGATACCTGGACCGTACGCGATCCATTTGCCGATACGCCGGCCCTCGATGACTTAACGCCGTACGACTCGATCATCTGGTCCAGCCCGCAGGATTCCCCCGGCTATCTTGACCTCAACAGCGTGATCACCGATTATCTCGGTTTGGGCGGGCACCTGTTTATTAGTGGGCAAAACGTTGGCGCGTTTGACGGTTTTGGGCTGGGCACGCAGCTGTGGTGGTATCGGGATTTAAACGCCAGCTTTTTGGGCAAAACGGCCGTTACCAACACCATCTCCGGCAGCAGCAGCTCTCTCTTTGCCGGACTTACTTTTAACCTGAATGGTGGCAGCAGCAGCAACAACCAGATAGCGCCGGACGTTTCCCAGCCGCGCGGAGAGATCTTATCTGACCCGGCCTTTGTGTATGAAGACGGCCGTGCCGCCGGGTTGACGGCCGGCTACTGCACCCCATTCCGGTTGGTTTACCTGGGCTTTGGTCTGGAAGGCGTGCCGGAGGCAGCCGAGCGCGCCGAGATTTTGCGCCGCAGCTTTACTTATTTTGACCAACCTCGCGAGCAGCGGGGGGTGCAGTTCTTCCCTGACACTGTCGACGAACTGGCCATCCCCGGCGCGACGATGGCATACACGCTCACCGTCTTCAACCGCAGCGAATTTATCACCGATACGTTTACTTTAACCATTGCCGGAGCCGATTGGCCTACCAGCCTGCTCACCAAAACGTTGACGCTGGGCCCATGTCAATCGGGCAAGACGGTGCTGTCATTGAGCGTTCCACTTGATTTGCCAATGGATGAGGTGCAGCGTTTGCAGGTAACGGCCGTTTCCACCAAAAATCCCACGGCCAACGTCCAGCTCACCGTCCGGCACAAAACCCCCGGCAACATCCTGTTTGTGGATGATGACCGCTGGTATGATCAGACGAAGGAGCTCACCGCAGCGCTGGACAGCATGGACCTCACCTACGACACGTGGGACACAGGCCACGCCAGCGACTCGCGCAACGGCCCGCCGCTGCCGCTGCTGGCAGCTTACGATTTTGTCATCTGGTACACAGGCTATGATTGGTTCCAGCCGATCACGCCGGCCGAAAATAAGGCGCTGGCCGGCTACCTGGCACAAGGGGGCAGGCTGTTTCTTACCAGTCAGGATTTTCTTTATTATCATCACCGGTCGGCGCTGGCAAAACAATATTTTGGCGTGGCCGATTATTGGGAATCGGTGGAACCCACCCGGCTAATCGGCGCGGAGCATACGGCCGTTGCCCCCGAAGCCATCTCCCCCATCCCGCTCGACTTTACCCCCTACCAAAATCACGGCGACGGCATTGTGCCGGCGCCGCACAGCCAGCCATTTTTCTGGCACGACAGGGCGTTACCGGCCGGCACAGCCACCGCCGGCGACAACTGGCGGGCCGTCTTTTGGGGCGTACCCTTTGAAACGATTACCCCCACCCGGCAGGCGGAAGTGATGAACCGGGTGATGGGCTGGTTGAGCGATTTGGGCGACACCAGCTTTACGGTGGATCAGCGGGTGGGATTAATTGGCGAACCGCGCACTTTCACCATCACCGTGCGGCAAATGGATAACGGCCTGAGCAATTCAGTCCACCTCACCAACACGCTTTCGACCTGGCTGCAAATCGATCTGGATTCGGTGACGGGTGGCGCCGCGTACAATCCGGCTGCGCACCAGCTCACCTGGTCTGGCACGCTGCCCGGCGGCGGCAGCCATACCATCACCTACCAGGCCACGCCAACTGGTCTGCTGGCCTGGGGCCTGAAGATGGAAAACGTGCTGGCGCTGCACGACGGCCGTCACAATTTCACGTTTACGCGCAAAGCCACCAGTTGGGTCAATGCGCCAGAAGTTGTGGCGTCGATCACGGCCGTGCCCAACCGGCTAATGGCGGCCAATATTTTTACTTATACCGTTGGACTGCAAAACGTAGGGCTGGCTCCTTCCCAACAAATCTCGACTGTGGTAAGTTTGCCCAACGCTTTCCACGTAGTTACCGACACGCTAACCAGCAGCGCCGGCAACGCGGCTGTGGGCGAGCGACGGCTGTATTGGACGGGGGATTTGGCCGTCGCCGAATCGGTCACGCTGACTTTGGTAGTGACGCGAGAGATGACGGCCGTTCCTCAATGGGTAGCCGCCACGGCCCTGATTGACGATGGTGTCACCACGCCTGCATTCTTTATTCAGTGGGAACATTTACCGGTCTATACCCAATATTTGCCCATAATTTCGCACGTAAAAATTCCGTGAGTATTGCAATAACAGTCCTAAAGGCCCATGCACATCGCCTATACAAAATGCGTTGAATCGGATATGATCCAGGGGAGATTAGATTCGTTAAATTTTAGAACGCTTTAGAGGCAAAGATGCTAAATAACACTACCCAGGATCATGTAAAAATTGCTTATGTTGAAGACGAGCCCAGTATTGCGCAGCTGCTTGTTAGCGGCCTGGGTTTGTTTGGCATCGAAGTGAAGCCGGTCTTTATGAGCGCCGAAGATTTATTGAGCAAGGTTGAAGGCCCGGAACTGGCCAAGGTTGATCTTTTTTTCTTTGATATTCGTCTGCCCAAGATGACGGGGATGGAGCTGGCTCACAAGTTACGTGAGCATGGGGAGGAACGGCCGTTTGTCCTCGTCAGCGCCTGGCCCCCGCCCACAGAAGAAGATCTGCAAAAAATTGGTGCCGAGTTCCTGCCCAAGCCGTTCGACTTCCCCGACGTCATTCAAACCATCCAAAAGCTAACAAAACAGAACGGACAGTGATCGGTAAGCATTATTCATTAAGTCAGTAGCCAGTGTGGGCTGCCTCTGGAAAACATCCACTGATTACCGATCACTGATTACTGACCAGACGATGACACATCCGCCAAACACGCCCCGGTGAGCTTGTGTAAATCTGCGGGAGCCAGCTTGATTTGGGTGCCGCGCTCTCCGGCGCTGACGTAAATCTGCGCCTGTTCAAGGGCCAATTCATCGAGGTAGATAGCAAATCCCTTGTTGATTAACGCCAGTGGTGAAATGCCGCCAACCTGTAAACCCGTCACTTCTTCTGCTTGCTGTTGGCTGGCCATCTTTAGCTTTTTGACGTTGAGAAGCTTGGCCAGCTTTTTGAGGTCTAGCTGGCGATTGGCAGGGATGATGGCGAGGAGGGGTTTGTTGGGGGAACGGCCGTCCTGCGGCGCAGCAACCACCAATGTCTTAAACACCTGCGCCGGCGGCACGCCCAACTGAATGGCTATTTTTTCTGCGTCTCGCTCGCCGGCATCGTACGATACCGCCTCATACGACACCTTTTTGCCTTCCAGCAAACGCATCGCCAATGTTTTGTTCGCCGCCATTCAGTTATTCTCCCGCTAAATACCCCAGCTCACGCATGGCATTTCGCAGTGGTGAATCATCGGTAAGCACCATCGCCCCGGCACGCCAATCACCATTTCCACCCATGAAAAGATAGCGTTGATCGGCATGAGTACCGTCCAATGGAATCAGAAGTTGGGTGATTCCGTTCATGCGCACCCGCGTGTTAAAAGAGATATCTTGCCCATAATACGATTCAATAACCAACTCCTCTTCCGCATAGCGACGCAGCGTTTCATCCGACAGCCCAATAGAGACCAGCGCATTGTTATCAAAGCCGTTGGCAAACGTTTCGGTCAATGCTTGAGACAGCTCGGTAAAGCCCGGCGCGCCGGGCTGAAGGTCAACCGTTTGGCCATAATTGCGGACCACAATGCGCGTCGGCTGAAAAGTTGGCTGAACCGGGAGAAACCAAAAAATGTTTCCCGTGTTTAAAGCATTGATTGCCCAAAAGATAAGAAGAAAGGCGAACACCAAAATAAGCAGCGGTTCGCGTAATTTAAATTTCGGTAATGTTTCCATTAAAACTATAATCCTTTGCTGAATCTAACCCGACAATAACGATTCCTTATCACAAAACGGGTTTAAACGTCAAGATATTGATGTTAAGCAAATCACAAAAGGTTTCCCAAACTGGTACTCTTTCCTTAAAATAGACCATTAATCATTTAAGAAAAGCGCCTATAATATAGGGTATGAGGAGAACGACTAAATGAGCATTGCAACCCCAGATTGGGTAAAGGACGCCGTATTTTACCAGATATTTCCCGATCGGTTTGCAAAAAGCGGCCGTTTCGGACAAAACGGCTATTTACCCAAACCAACCAACCTTCAGCCTTGGGGGTCTACACCAACGTTCCACGGCTTTCAAGGGGGTGATTTGCTTGGCGTCACCGAAAAATTGCCCTATCTGCAAGACTTAGGCATTAATGCCATCTATCTAAACCCTATTTTTGCTTCCGCTTCTAACCATCGTTACCATACCCACGATTATTTCCACGTCGATCCGATCCTGGGCGGCAACCAGGCGCTGGCCGAGCTGCTGGACGAAGCGCACAAGCGCAGTATTCGGGTGATCTTAGACGGGGTTTTTAATCACGCCAGCCGGGGCTTTTTTCAATTTAACCATCTAATGGAATGCGGTCAGGAATCACCCTACACTGATTGGTTTAATGTACACGGCTGGCCCATAAATGCCTTCCGTGAAGACCAATCGCCCAATTTTGATGCCTGGTGGGGCATTCCCTCTTTGCCCAAGTTTAATACCAACACACCTGCTGTTCGTGAATTTCTATGGCGCGTGGCCACCCATTGGGTGAAGCAAGGGATTGATGGCTGGCGACTGGACGTACCCAATGAAATTGATGATGATGAATTTTGGCGTGAATTTCGTCGCCGCTGCAAAGCAATCAATCCGGATGCTTATATTGTGGGTGAGCTGTGGGGGGAAGCCACCCGTTGGCTACAAGGCGATCAATTTGACGGCCAGATGAATTATCTGTTTACCCGAGCGGCGCTGGGCTTTTTTTCTGGTCAAAACATGGACCAAACGGATACGGTACGCATGGGTTATGGGTATATTCAGTCGCTGAACGCGACACAGTTTGCCACGGAATTAGATCGCATTTTTAACAAGCTGTATGATACAGAAATTGTCCTGTCGCAAATGAATATGCTGGGAAGCCACGACACGCCTCGTAACCTGACGGTAATCCGGCATGATAAGGCGGTGTTACGCTTAATGTATCTTTGCCAGATGACCGTTCCTGGCGCGCCAAATATCTATTACGGTGATGAGATTGGCATGTCTGGCGCTCATGATCCGTACTGCCGCGGTGCATTCCCCTGGCATGACGAAGGCAGTTGGGACACCACCCTACTTGAAGACATTAAGCAATACATTCAGCTAAGACACGAATCGCCGGTACTGCGTCGGGGTAATTTTCGCATCATGTACGCCAATGAATGTGTGGTTGTTTATCAGCGAAAGTATCGTGGGCAAACGGCCGTCATCGCCTTCAACATGGGTGACAAAGAGGAAATAATCATTGCTCCGCCAGGGTTTGCCCTTCACCTGGAAGAAAAATTAAACCCCGATGGCGCCCCTTTTAAGGCCAACGCCACGATGACCCTGCCGCCAAAAAGCGGCCGTATCTGGATTGATAACCTTTAATTGACAAAATAATTAGTCACTTTTTGCGTATCCTTAACGGCAATATGATTTGAGAATCGCTATTATGTAAAAGCGGGAAAGTTTATGAAACCAAAAAAGCCTGGTGCACCCGCTTTTACTCAAGTAATCGGCCAAACGGCCGTATACTTGAACCAAATTGCAGCACAGTTTAATATAGACGTTAATCTAGAAAGTAAGCCGCCATCGCTTTACTAAAGCAATCAACTTACATGGAGCCTTAATTCCGTCATGCACACGCCGCAAAAAATGTAATCCGGTTTCCTATACAAAAAGGTAGACACCATATGAGTAATGCCTCAGTAAGAACCCCCGTTGATCCCAAAGATGCCTACATTCTTGTCGTTGAAGATAATGTTTCCAATTTTGTCCTCATTGCCCGCCTTCTGGCATTTATGGGCGTTCAAAAATGCGAATGGAAAACAACCGGCTGGGGGGTCGTGGATTTTGCCAACACGATGTCCCGCGTCGATTTAATCTTGATGGACCTGCGCTTACCCCACGAAGATGGCTATGAAGCGCTCAAACAAATTCGCACCGATCCCCATTTGCAAAATACGCTGGTTGTTGTGGTCACCGCCCATGGCAGCAGTGCCGAGATGCAAAAAGCGCGCGAAGCAGGTTTTGATGGCTTCCTGTCCAAACCACTGGATGCCGATCGCTTCCCGGAGCAAATCAAGCAGATCCTAAGTGGAGAGCCGGTGTGGGACCTGGGAATCTAGACCCATTATGCTTGCTTCCTTAAATCTCTTAAAAATCAAGACGGATGATGTAGAAACCCGGCGCAAGGGTGCGCTGTTGCAGGGCCTGATAATAGTCCTTATCAGCCTCAGTCTTGTCCGCTCGGTTTGGGAGATTTTTCAACCCAGCCAAATCCCAGTTCAGGTAGCCTTTTTTCAGATCATTGCTTCAATTTTGTTTGGCGCAGTCTGTTTATGGGTTGCTCGGTCCGGCAACGTACGGCTAGCTGCTCATATATTCTTTGCTATTCTTAACACCATCTTTTTTGTCTTACTGATAACCACCACCCGAAATCTGTTTTTTCCTTACCTCATGCTTATCTCCATTGTGGCAATCGCCACGCTGGATTCGGTGCGTGCCTCCGTGTTATATAGTGTCATCACGCTCACGGCCGTTTCATCCTTTTATATCTTGTCAAATGCGTTTCCGCTGTTGGCCGTGGTAGAGTTTCTCGTGACCTGTATCGGCATCAGCGTAGTCGCCTGGGCCACATCCGATTATCTGCAATCGGCGCTGCGAAATTCCAAAACGCTGGCGGGGGAACTGCTAAGCAAAAGCAATTTGTTGCAGCGGCGGGCGCAGCAGCTGCAATTTAGCGCCGAAATTGCTGAAAAAGGCAGCAGCTCCCTTGATTTGGCCCAACTCTTACGAGAAACGGCCGTTCTCCTCAAGTCACAATTTAGCTTTTACCACGTCTCCATTTTCCTCACCGACCCCAGCAAAACAGCCTTGCACCTGCGTGAAGTTGCCACCGATGTGCATATCGATTTGATCAATTTGCAATACAAGCTGCCTATCGACAATCATTCTGTTGTTGGCTGGGTTGGGCTGCACCGCGAACCGCGCGTGGTGGATGATGTGGAAACGGATGACGCCTACAAGGAAGAGCCGTTTTTACCCCACACCCGCACAGAGCTGGCCCTGCCTCTTGTGGCTCGGGGCGAACTGCTCGGCGTATTAGACGTTCAGGGAGACCAGCCAAACATTTTCGCCCAAGAAGATGTGGCCATTTTACAAATTATCGCCAACCAGATTGCCATCAACATCGACAATGCGCGGCTGTTTGCCAAAACAGAATCTCGCCTGAACGAAACGCGCATTTTGTATGAATTTAATACATTGCTCTCCGGCACAATGGATGTGGGCGAGCTGCACCGGCGAGCCGCCCGTGCCTTAACGACCTGGTTACATGCTTCCCGCTGCATCATCTATTCCTGGAATAAAGAAGAAGAAACCGTCACCGCCCAGGTCGACTTTATTTATGACCTGGTAGCGGGGTCTATTGACCAATACCTTCTTGATTTACCGACGTATGAATTAGCTGATTTCCAGGGGATGCATAAGGCGCTGACATCTGGTCAGCCAAAAGTATGGCGGTTGGGAGACGCGCAGCTTGATCCGACCGAAAAACAACGCCTGGAAGAGATGAAGCTACACAGCTATTTGGATATTCCCCTGGCACGGGGTAAAGAAACGCTTGGTCTGATTCGTCTCTATCGCAATCAAACACAAGGAACGTACACCGACAGCGAAATTCAACTGGCTCAGGCGATGGGGAATGAAACGGCCGTTTCCCTGGCCAACGCCACCCTCACGTCAGAATCACAGGCCAGAGTCGCTCAGCTCAGTTCGCTCAACCGGCTCAGCCTGGCTCTGTCAGAAGCGCCTGACCTGGAACAGGTGTATAAAGCCACCCGGCGAGAAATTCTTTCCTTGGTAGAGGCTACCGGCCTGGCTATTTTCTTGCTGGACCAAGACAAGGAACACCTGAATTGGCTCTATCTGTATGATTACGGTGAAGAAATCGATCTTTCCAACATTCCGCCGCTTACATTGGACTCAGGCTTTAGTGGACATGTCGCCCGCACCCGTTCCCTCTTGCACATTCAATCTACGCCCGAAAATCGGGCCAAATATAACTCTTTTCAGGTAGGCAGCACCGATGATGCCCATGAATTTTGGCTCGGTATCCCCCTGATTGTGACCAATGAGCTCATTGGCGTGCTCTCGTTGCAAAACCTGGAGCCCTTTAGCGACCGGGATATTGAATTATTGTCTACGATAGCCGGCGCGCTGGCTATTGCCGTCAACAACCTGCTGCAGCTGGAAGCCGTGCAAAAGGCGCTTGCGGTTCAGTCTCAACAACGGCTGCAAATTCAAACGGCCGCCGAGGTTGCTGCTGCGGCTACAACGGTTCTGGAGCAGAGCACTCTGGCTCAGGGTGCCGTCGAACTCATCAAAGACCGGTTTAACCTTTATTATGTGGGGCTGTTCCTGGTGGAAGATGATTATGCCGTGCTGCAAGCCGGCACCGGCGAGGCCGGCAAAGCCCAGCTGGCTGCCAGGCGACGCCTAAAAGTTGGCGGGCAATCCCTCATCGGTGGTGCAACCAATGACGGCAAGCCGCGCATCACTCAAGATGTAACGACGGATCCGGAATGGTTGCCCAACCCTCATTTGCCAGATACCCGGTCAGAATTGGCCCTGCCCCTGCGGGTGCGCGAGAAAACCATTGGCGCGCTGACGGTGCAAAGCACCACCCCTGATTTATTTACTGAAGATTTGATTGAGGCGCTGCAAATTATGGGCGACCAGCTTGCCGTTGCCATTCAAAACGCCCAGCTTTTGGCTAATGCAGAAGCCCGCGCCAGACGCCAGGCTTATTTAAACGAGATCAGCACCCAGCTGCATCAATCTGCCGATGTCGAAACAATTGTCGGCATTGGCCTGCGTGCCTTATCAAAACAGCTTAATGGAACGGCCGTCGAGCTTCAACTCGGCCGGCAAACAGAAACATCATGACACAAGCAGATCATATAAACAGCCCCGACCAACCGAATACATCTGCTTTCTTAGACACCAGCTTGCCCAACGTGGCCCGCATTTTTGATTACCTGGTGGGCGGCACGGCCAACTTTGAAGTGGACCGCCAGGCCGCGAACGAAATGCTGAAAATAATGCCCTCTTTACGCAAATGGGTGCGGCTGCGGCGGGCCTTTATTCAAGAAGCAGCCCAACTGCTGCGCCAGGAAGGATTTACCCAGTTCCTCGACATCGCCTCCGGGATGCCTTCAGACGATCACCTGCACACCATTGTTGCCGACAAGCGCATTGTGTACAGCGACGTTAATCCTGTGGCGGTTAGTTACGGCCGTAGCCTTTTCAGCAATCAAGAAAATATTGCCTATATTCGGGGCAATGCCCTGGAGCCGGAATCTATTTTGATGGCCCCTGAAGTGCTTAAACTCATTCATATGGAGGAGCCGGTTGCAATTGGGTTAAACGGTATCCAGCTTTTTATCCGGCCGGAGCAAACCCAAAACTTGGCCACCACACTTTATGAGTGGGCCCCCAATGGCTCTAAACTCTTTTTAGTTTTCCAGACACATGGTGAAATAGAGAACCCTGAAGGGTATGAGGAATTTTTAGATTTATGCCGCCGGGCCAATTTGCCGATTCGCTTAAACACCCTGGAGGAATCTGTTGAAATCCTCAGGCCGTGGCATCCCAGTCTGGTAGAACCAATTACCCAATTTTTAGGCTTGCCGGCAGATTTTATTACCGACGAAGATCGTTCAGACATCAATATGGCTTTTTACGCTGCCTTTTTTCTGAAGCCACATTTTGCAGCCGATTAAACAATGCAAGAACAAAAGCAAAGGCAAGAAACAGTAACTATTTGGGACGTTGAGCCAACCGAATTAGAAACGGCTCTCTACAACGCCTTCATCCGACACGCCATTGATAATCGCGGGGTGCTTACCTCACCGCGCCGTGGGCGTCAGGTGGCTAGCCAGATTTTAACGCTGGTGCAGCAATACCTGACGTTCGAGGCAAATGAATCTGACATTACGGCCGCAGCCACGCAGCTGGCCGAGCAAGGAATGGCCATGGTCACGGCCACCCAAATGATGCGCGTGCTGCATCGCGCTGAACGGAATCTGGTGGATACGGCCGTTGCTCGCCGTCTCAACGACCTCCAAATTCTCTTTCTTGAAAAAATAGCCAATGCCCGTGAAATTGTACAACAGCGCTTTCAAGAAACGGCGCAAACTGCCCTGCAGCGCGCCCTGCACACCCAACTGGAACAACAAATTTCGCTGCACGAAGTCCAAAAACAGCGCAACGCTAACCTGAACCAAATTTTGCAGTTAAATGCCCGACTAAGCCAGGCCAATGACGAAGCCACGCTGCTGCGCGAAGCCGTGACCGGTATTTGCCAGGCGCTAGATATTAACAACGTGACGCTATTTGAAGCCCTCGATCCGCCAGACGTCTGGCGTGTCATCACCACCACCGCCCCCTTTCTGAATCAGGGCGACAATGCTCCGGCCAAAACCGCCGACATGCTCGCCACTGCACTGAATAAAGAAGGCGAACTGGTGCGCGCTTACCAATCTGAAGATGGCGAGGATGGCATTTCCGTCGGCATTATTTTGCGGGTCGGGCAGCGACTCCTAGGCGCTATGGTGGCCAACCATAGCAATCTCGCTACGGAAGGCTATGAAGAGTAGCTCATTTTGGTGCTCACCTTTGCCCAAAACCTGGCGGCCTTGTGGCACAATCTTTACCTACTCAATGAAACGCAGCAGCGCGCCCACGAACTGGAAATTTTGCACGGCCGTTATCTGGACAGCATCTGGAACACGCCCGAAGCGACATTGCACGCCCGCGCCGATGACAGCAACCTGAATATCGTGCGCGAAGTCATAGAGGAAGCGGCACCACCAGCCCAATCATCTGCTGCCTATCCTTTACAAATTGGCGACAGCCGCTTTGGCCACGTTCGTTTTCCCGGTCTGGAAAATTTATCTGAAGAAGAACGCACTTTTGTGCAGGAGTTGATTCGGGAAATGGGCAGCGCCCTCAACAATGCCCAGTTTGTGCAAACCACGCGAGCTTATTCCAACCAGCTGCTCCTGGCGTCTGAAGTATCGCGCGCCGCCAGCACCATTCTGGATCGCGACCAGCTTATCCAGGAAGTGGTGGAACTGATTCGCTCCCGCTTTAGTCTGTATTACGTCGGCCTGTTTCTGGTAGATGAAAAAAGCAATACGGCCGTGCTCCAAGCCGGCACGGGTGAAGCGGGTCGCTTGCAGCTTGAGCTCAACCACAGCCAGGAAATCGGCGGCGATTCCATGATTGGAACGGCCGTGGCCAGCGGCGAGACACGCGTAGAGCAAAACGTGCGGCAGGCGACCGCCTTCAAACCAAACCCCCTGCTGCCCGATACCCAGGCAGAATTGGCTCTGCCACTCAAAACCGGGGGCAAGGTCATTGGGGCCCTCACCGTGCAAAGTACCCAGCAAGGCGCTTTTGCCAGCGAAACTATTACGGTGCTGCAAAGTCTGGCCGACCAGCTGGCCATTGCCATAGAAAATGCCAACCTGTTTGCCCAAACTGAAAGTACCCTTGACGAAACAAACCGCCTGTACACCGCCAGCCGCCGCATTGGCCAGGCCACCAACGCTTACGAAATCTACAAAACATTGGTCGATTTTGCCCGCAACACGGAAATTGCCCAGGTTGTAAAAATCATTATTGCCGATCCCAAAGCGCCTGACTTTATCATCATCCCCGTCGCCTGGAGCGCGATAGAAGTTGACATAGATCCACAACTGCGGATGCCGCGAGAAACGTATAGTTTTGGCGACAGACTCTTAAATACCGACGTTCTCGTTGTGGCAGATGCCCAGGCCCAATCCGGCATTGACGAACATTCGCAACAACTATTTTTGCAAAATGATTTACACGCAGCGGCGATGATCCCCATTTACATTGAGCAGGAATGGTTGGGCACGCTGGCCCTGGCGCACCAAACAACAAACGCCTTTGCCAACGCGTCTCTCCAGCCGCTGCGCACGCTGGCCGACCAGGCGGCCACCATTTTGGCCAACCAACGGCTGCTGCGCCAGACAGAGCTGCTGTACCGTATCGGCCGCGCCCTCAACCAGGCCATCACCCGTGATGATGCGCTGGACATTGCCGTCCGCGAAATTCAGGCGTATACTGGCGCTTACCAATGCCGTTTTGTGCTTTATGAACAAGGCGCGAGCAGTGGCCGGTTGTTGGCCAACTCTAGCAGTAAGCGAGTCGACAAAACCTATCCGCTGCCGATTCAGGGGGATTATGCCTTTACGCAGCTTAGCCAGGAGCAGAAACCGCTGCTGCTGTCACCCAAAGAAGATGCGCTGCCTAAAGAAACAATCCAGCAGCATGTAGAACAGTTTGGCGCGTATGCATCTTTGCTCATTCCGGCAGCCAGCCAGCAAGAGTTGTTAGGCTACCTGGCCATTGATTCGGCGAGTGGTGAACGGCCGTTCACCCGCTCCAATATCATCTTTGCCCAAACCGTTGTAGACCATCTCACCACCCAGCTAGAAAATGTTAAGCTGCTGGACGAAGCGCTGCACCGTGCTCAGGAGCTGATCACCCTCAACCAGATACAGTCCAATATCTCGCGCGCGCTAGACCTGAAGCTTTTGGCCAGAATCATCTATGGTGAGGTTGGTCGCCTGTTGGACAATACCATTTTCCAACTGGCGCTCTACGAGGCTGAAAATCACCAATACCGGCCCATCCTCACAATGGTTGAAGATAAACCGTTTGACGCCAAAGATCGCACGCTTTTACCCGACGAGCCACTTTTTGAGTTTCTAAACCAGGAAAAACCACAGCTGTTAGATGCTAATGCCCCGCTTGCGCAAGCCGAGCAGATTGCCGGGAACGGCCGTTCACCACAATCAAGTCTCTGGGTACCGTTACTGCAAGACGGAGTGCCAGCTGGCCTTATCTGTGTGAATTCATTTGACCCCCATGCATATGGCGAAAGCGACGTCCAGCTTCTGCGCAGCATCGCCACCCAAACCAGCCTGGCCATTGCCAATGCCCAGCTTTTCCAGCAAACCCAAAAGCAAAACGAAGAACTGCGCGAACTGGACAAGCTCAAAACCCAGTTCCTGGCCAACATGTCTCACGAGTTACGCACGCCGCTCAATTCCATCATTGGCTTCTCTCGGGTCATCCTCAAAGGGATTGATGGCCCCACCACACCGGCTCAGGAAGAAGACCTGCAATCGATTTACACCAATGGGCAGCACTTGCTTATGCTTATTAACGAGATTTTGGACATGGCCAAAATTGAAGCGGGCAAGATGAATCTGAACTTTGAAACGATTAATCTGCATACGGCCGTTGCCCCCGCCCACGATACGATGCGCAGCCTGATTGACGGCGAAAGGGTCAATTTTATTTGGGACGTGCCCGAGGATTTACCGGAATTAGAAGCCGACGCCATCCGGCTGCGCCAAATCTTGTTAAATTTGTTGTCAAACGCCGCTAAATTTACGGAAGATGGCGAGATACGGCTACATGCTTATGCTGAAGATGAGAAGATACATCTAAAAGTAGCCGATACCGGCATTGGCATCGCCCCAGAAGATTTTGATAAGCTGTTCATGCCCTTTGCCCAGGCAGACAGTTCCAACACCCGAACTGCCAGCGGGACCGGTTTGGGATTGCCCATTACAAAATGGCTCATCGAAATGCACCAGGGCAGCATTAGTTTCACCAGCCAACCGAATGAAGGCACCACGTTTCACGTGATTTTGCCGCTTCGCCAGAGCAAAGATAAACCAACAGAAATTCCCCTCGTGCAATCCACTTCAGTTAGGCAACGTTCAGAATTTCCATAGCAATATGGAAGCAAACGGTACTATTGGCCCATTCACTCATTCCGCTGTTTATTTTCAAATAGTGCTAAAGATGTAACGTAAGCAGCCTACTTCAAACTTAGCTGTACAAGTCGAGGTGATTTCTGTAATGAGTAGCATAACAATTGTCTGTCGCTCCTGTGGCGCTAAATTTGAGTTTGAACGGCCGTTACCCACCTGCCCCATCTGCAACAACCAATGGCTAGACGCCGAATACGAGCTCACCCACTCCAAACAAAATGGCCACCTCGCCCAAAAAGGGCATGATTGGCTGCGCCGGCTGGACAAGCGCGGCGCTACGCTGTGGCGCTACCGCGAACTGCTGCCCATCCAAAATGATGAAAACATTATTACGCTCGGCGAAGGATGGACACCCCTGCTGCGCGCCCACAACCTGGGGCTGATGCTGGGCCATCCCAACATCTACATCAAGGATGAGCGCCAGGGGCCTACCGGCTCGTTTAAAGATCGTCAAGCAGCCATTGCCGTCAGCGTCATGAAAGAAGCCGGCATTAAAGAAGCCGTTGTTTCTTCCACCGGCAACGTAGCCATAGCCTACTCCGCTTACAGCGCCCGGGCCGGTATCAAGCTGTGGGTATTTGTCACCAGCTCGGTGCCGGCCGACAAAATGCGTGAAGTGGCGTTGTATGGTTCCGAAGTGATCAAAGTAGCCGGCACCTACGATGAGGCCAAACGCATTGCCGCCGAATTCGCCGCCAGTAAAAACCTGTTTTTGGACCGGGGCGTTAAAGGCATTGCCGCCAAAGAAGCGATGAAAACATTGGCTTTTGAAATAGCCGAGCAGCTAGGCAGCATCCACGCCGGACACAGTTCCACTATCCTCAACGGCAGCCAGTACCCCTGGCGCACGCCAGACTGGTATTTACAGGCCGTTAGCGGCGGGCTGGGGCCGGTCGGCGTTATGAAAGGGTTTGCCGAACTCAAGCGGCTGGGTCTGGTGGAAAAGCTGCCCAAGATGGGTCTCTTCCAAACCAGCGGCTGCGCCCCGATGGCCCGATCATTCCACAGAGGGCTGGCCGTAGCCGAGGCGATAAAAGAACCTCGCACCGACATCACAACCCTGGCCACGGGCGCCCCCGGCAAAGCCTATGAAGTATTGCGCCAATTAATTGGAATAAATGGGGGCACAATTGATGCCATTACCGACGTGGAAGCATTCAATGCCCTGCATCTGGTGGCCAAAATGGATGGACTTTCGGTGGAACCGGCAACGGCCGTTACCTTTGCCGGTCTCTTTAAGCTCATTCGCGAAGGCAAGATATTGCCCCACGAAACCGTGGTGCTCAACTGCTCCGGCCACACCTTTCCGGTTGAAAAACATATCATTGGCGAGCATTACACGCGGGATATGACCTTACCGGATACGGCCGAATTGACCCGTGGCAACCGCAGCCGGGAAGAAGGGCTGCTCACCGCCCTGGAAGAGCTAGACAGCCGCGTCCAGCGCATTTCGATTGTGGAAGATAACCTGGACGCCGCCAGGCTCATCCGCCGCATCTTGCAGGCGCAAGGGGATTTTCTCATTGACGAAGCGCACGATGGGCACAGCGGGCTGCATCTCATTCGCGAAACAAGGCCCAACCTGGTCATCCTGGATTTAATGATGCCCGAATTGGATGGCTTTGCCGTTGTGGAAGCGATGAAGGCGGATCCCAAACTTAAAGAGATACCCATTATCGTCATTACCGCTAAAGAGCTAACCCATGATGAAAAAGAGCGGCTGGACGGACAAATCAAGGCGCTGCTGCAAAAGGGTTCATTTATGGATTCCGATCTTTTAAATGACATCCAAAAGGCGTTACCTTAGGCTTCCCATTTTCCAGGGCAAAAGGCATAAAGGAGGGGTGAATTACGGCCGTACCACACCCCCTTTTTTTCCTCCCAGTACAAACGCACCATTCCTTTTGCTTGTCCAAAAGCCAAAATAGGACCACAATGTGAATTGCTAAAATATTATTATGTGTGGCACAATAACCGCGCTTGAAACATACTAACCTGGTCATCTAACTTATGTTTATGGACAAAATGACAACACCGCTTGCAAAAATCTTGTACATTGAAGACGATCCGGCCAGTCGCCGGTTAGTACAGCGTGTGCTGGATAATAAAGGTTACGACGTAGTAGTGGCCGCAGATGGACTTGAAGGCATTTCCATGGCCCGCGAGCACCATCCAAACCTTATCCTTATGGATATCAACCTGCCAAGCATGGATGGTCGCGAAATCACCACACGCCTGCGCAGCTTGCCCAACTTTTCCAACACCCCTATTGTTGCCCTCACAGCCAACCACAGCCCAGGAAGCCGCGAGCTGGCCCTGGCCGCCGGCTGCACCGGTTTTCTCACCAAGCCAATTGATGTTTCCGTATTCCCCAACCAGGTGAATGCCTATTTGCAAGGCCACGCCGAACCGTTGTCCAAAGAAGAAAAAAGCGAGCACCTCCAGCGACATGCGCAAAATCTGGTAGAACGGCTGGAGAGCAAAATTCACGAGTTAGAAAGCGCCAATAAACGTCTGCGGGAGCTAGACCGGCTCAAAAGTGATTTCATCATCATGGTTTCCCATGAGCTGCGCACACCGCTCACTTTAATCAGCGGCTATGCCCACCTGCTGGACGAGCAGGTAAAACAGACCGAGGACACTTTACCCGCCGAAATGGTCTCCGGCGTTGCCGAAGGACTTAATTTAGGCGTCACGCGCATGCGCGACGTGGTAAATGAAATCATCAAAGTTGCCCGGATTGCCTCCGGCACGCTCGACTTGGCTCTCGGTCCGGTGCGCCTCTCGGAAATCGTTAAGGATATTTTTGAAGAGTTTAAGGAAGTGTGCAATAAGCGCCGGCTTAACGTGCAAATTGGCGATCTTTCTAAGCTGCCTATCATTCAAGGGGATGGCGAGCAGTTAAAGTCGGCCATTTATCATATCTTTAGCAACGCGATAAAATACACACCTGACGGCGGCAGCATTTTTATTGTGGGGCGTGCTGTTGGTGACACGGTAGATCTTATTATTCAAGATACCGGCATTGGCATTCCAGATAGCGAACATCGGCGTATTTTTGACCAATTTTACACGTTGGGTTCGATTGAAAACCATTCCACCAGCAAATTTGCGTTTCAAGGTGGTGGCTTGGGGTTAGGACTGGCCATTGTCAAGGGAATTATTGAAGCGCACAACGGCCGTGTTTGGGTTGAGAGTGAACGACGCGACCCGGAGCAGTTCCCCGGCAGTACTTTCCATATTTTGCTCCCGCTGGAACAAGTAAACCAGACAGTAGAGCTTTAGCGTTTTGCCAAACAAGTTTTAACGCGGGAATCATTTACCTGGACTTCCGCCTTCATCGCAACACCCAACCGTTATTTACAATACATCCTGTTGTGGCCAGTTACACTGTCCTTGCCCAGCCACCTATTTGCTCACAAGCGCAACGCGGTTTAAACTCCTTGCCGGACGCGCTTTCCAATTTTTGTCACTTGTTCAGTATCGTATTGGAGAAACATGGCAACGCCACCCCGCAAGTCCCAAGCAGTAAGCGTTCCATCGAAAAAAGAAAAAGCGCCGGAATCGCCCATTCCCACAAGCAGCCAGCAGTGGAATTGGGGCCTGCTTTGGGGATTGCTCTCTCCGCTCTTTTTGGGGACCGTGCCAATTTTGGCCAAAGTGGCATACGCTGCTGGCGTAAACGTCTTGACGGTGGTTGCTTTTCGAACGGTCATTGCGGCCGTTTTTTTGTGGCTGGGGATGCTGCTGCTCCGGCGGCAGCTTATTCGCAGCTCCTTACCTGCGGTCCTTAGCAGCATGATTGCCGGGGCCATCAACGGCGTGGGCTCCATCTTCTTCTACACCAGTCTCACCCGCATTGACGCCTCTTTGGGGCAACTGGTCAATATTAGCTATTTGGTTTTTGTCACGCTCTTTTTGCGGCTGGCCGGGCAAACCGTCTCCCTGCTCACTATTCTGCGCACGGGGCTCACCATTGGCGCCATCTATCTGCTTACGCGTGGCGGGACGGGCCCAGCCGACTGGCTGGGGGTGGGCATGATGCTCATCGCCGCCATTACCTACGCCATTCAACTGGTGCTCAGCCAAAGAATCATGCTAGACATCCCTGCCCCGACCATGACCTTGTATGCCATCACTGCTATGGCGGCGGTGGTGACGGTTGCCTGGTTTGCTGCACCGGTCGATTTGGCGCTGGTCAGCACGGCCGGCTGGCAAGCCATCGGCCTGATGGCTCTGGTTACGGCCCTTTCTCGCCTGACCCTTTTTTTGGGGGTGAAGGCGATGGGCAGTATTCAAACGGCGCTACTAGGCGTGTCTGAGGTGGTGGTAACGATTGTGATTGCCGCCGTTTTCCTGGGAGAGCGTTTAACGTTGCTGCAATGGGTAGGTGCGGCCGTTTTAATGGTAAGTATCTTCATGGTGCGCTTTGAAAAAGGGGTGCCTCGCTTCATCGACTGGTGGCAGTTCCTCTGGCGTCGCTTTTTGCCCCCCAAGTAACAGTAACAGTTCTATGTAAGATTTTTTCGCTTAATAACGTCTCATAGTGGCCTTGTTCGGTCTTTATCTAATGCTTCAATGAGATTTCATTGTGTCTTGCCCGTTCCCGGCTATAATGAAATTGTTTGTAGAAGAGCGGGCAACTCATGACAAAAGTTTAGCAACCGGTAACAAAAAGGATATTTGGCGCGACGATGATTACTGAATTGATCCATGGCAGTGAGGTGTTTTCTGTATTGGCTGATAAATGGGATGAATTGGCCCAGCGCGGCATGACCAATACGCCGTTTCAAACATTAGCTTACCAAAAAGCATGGTGGACCCATTTGCATCCGGAAAACGGCCGTCTCCACACCATCACCGCCCGCAACGAGCAAAACAAGCTGCTGGCCATCGCCTGCCTGTACAACCTCGACGGCGTACTCTACTTTAACGGCTGTGTAGAAGAAACCGATTATCTGGACCTGATCGTCACGGCCGAACATGCCGAAGCGGCCTGGCAGGCCATCTTTGACTGCTTGTGTAGCGCCGGCTTTCCTGAATGGCACGCTATGGACCTGTGCAATATTCCCGAAACCTCCCCAACGCGCCCCATCCTGCAGCAAGAAGCGCAGCGGAGAGGTTTTTTATTTGATGAACGCGTCAATGAGGTCTGTCCCATCATTCTGCTGCCGGAAACGTTTGACGACTATCTAGACAGTATCGACAGCAAGCAGCGGCGGGAGATTAACCGTAAGCTGCGCCGGGCCAAAGGGGCGGATGCTGAGCTTGTGGTAGTAGGGCCGGAGGAAGATGTGGATACGGCCGTTACCGACTTCCTCGACCTGCTGCAAAAAAGTACCTTTGAAAAACGTGACTGGCTCAATGAAGGCCGCCGCGCCGTTTTTTATGATGCCGCCCGCGCCGCCCAAAAAGCAGGCACCCTGCAGCTGCTTTTCATGGAAGTACGCGGCAAAAAGGCGGCCGGACTTTTCAACTTTGACTACAACGACCGCATCTGGGTTTACAACTCTGGCCTGGACCCCGAGCTGTTTGGCGCCTTAAGCCTGGGGGTGGTCATCACGGCCAAAGCGATTGAATATGCCATTGAAAACGGCCGTTCTACCTTTGACTTCTTGCGCGGTAACGAAACCTACAAATACCGCTTCGGTGCCGAAGACACAACCATCTACCGGCTGCACCTGGAGCGCAGTGCCTGACCAAACCCCACTGGAGCAAACTTATGACAAACGCAGCTACACCACAAATCCGACGCGTCGCCATGCTTAGCGTCCACACCTGTCCCCTGGCCATACAAAAAAAAAAAAAAACCGGCGGCATGAATGTCTACGTGCGCGACTTCAGCCGCGAGCTGGGCCGGCAAGGCATTCTCGTTGATGTTTTCACCCGCTCCCAAGATGATTGCATACCCCGAATTATGCACGATCTCGGTTTTGGCGGGCGCGTCATTCACATCCCCGCCGGACCAGAAAAACCAATCCCCGTCGATCAGGTCGCCGATTATCTTGATGAATTTACGGCTGGAGTGCTCACCTTTGCCGCCAGTGAAAATATTGAATACGACCTCATTCACAGCCATTACTGGCTCTCTGGTCTGGTCGCCGACAGGCTGCGCGATGCCTGGCACACACCCATCATCCACATGTTCCACACCCTGGGCCACATGAAAAACAAGATTGCTCAAAGCAACAGCCAACGCGCTTCTGAGGCTCGACTGGCCGGCGAATACCAGGTCATGGCCCTGGCCGACAAGCTCATCGCCGCCACGCCCGCCGAAGAATCCCAGCTCATCGAGCTGTACAATGCTGATCCGGGCAAAATCGCCATCATTCCGCCCGGCGTTGATCTGGAGCGGTTCCACCCTATTGCTAAAGATGAGGCCAAAAGGCGCGTCGGCATCCCCTGTGGCGACACCAACATCCTCTTTGCCGGCCGCATCGAGCCGCTCAAATGGATTGATACGATGCTGCGGGCCATGGCCCTCATCCAGGAACGCCGTCCGGAAGTACTGAATAACGCCTGCATGGCCATCATTGGCGGCGACCCGTGGGCCGATGACCTGGACGAAGAAATGGCCCGCCTCCAGCAGCTCCGCACCGATTTGGACATTCATGATCTGGTCACCTTCCTGGGAGCCAAAGACCAGGATTTGCTGCCCAACTATTATGCCGCAGCCGAAATGGTCGTCATGCCCTCCCATTACGAGAGTTTTGGCATGGTTGCCCTGGAAGCCATGGCCATGGGCACGCCGGTCATTGCCTCAGAAGTCGGTGGCCTGGCTCATCTGGTGAAACATGGTGTTACCGGCTACCATGTACCCAGCCGCGACCCCGAAGCGTTGGCCGCCCGCATCTACGAGCTGCTCGCCAACCAGGATTGCCGCCAGGTGCTGGGCCAGCAGGCGCGCGAATACGCCCGCCGCTACGATTGGGCCCACATTGTCGACCGCATGATGGCCGTTTACGAAGAGGTTGTGGCGGGGGAAATGGTCACTGAGTGATTGTCATTCCGAATGAAATGAGGAATCTTTCAACTCACCCGATCAAAAGATTCCTCATCCCGCTGGGGATTCGGAATGAACGTGTAGCTCCTGCGGTTCAATCAACTCCAGGCCACCCATGTACGGCCGTAACACCTCCGGCACCACAATCGATCCGTCCGCCTGCTGATTGTTCTCCATGATGGCGATCATCACGCGGGGCAGCGCCAGACCGCTGGCGTTGAGCGTATGCGGGTGCCGCGTCTTGCCACCTTCGGCGGGACGATACTTCACATTCGAGCGCCGCGCCTGGAAATCCTCCGAATTGCTGATCGAGCTGACCTCCAGCCATTCGCCGCAGCCCGCCGCCCACACTTCGATGTCGTATGTTTTGGTCATGGCAAAGCCCACGTCGCCCG
>CALBTC010000138.1 GCA_937967805.1 uncultured Anaerolineaceae bacterium | reverse complement strand
GAACAGGTACGCCATGCTTTGTTTCATGAGTTGCCAACTTTGTCGGAAGCGATTGTCCACGTAGACCCCTGGATGGAACAGCCGGAAGCAGTGCATGACCTGACACTGCATCATGAACCCGTGCCGCGTCCTTTGCAGGCGTAGCAGATTGCTTAGCTGCATCACCGCTTCTTACCTGAGATGTGATTTAAGGCAGAAGAAATTATTAGTTCGTAAGGTTAAAGTAGACATCATGGCGAAAGTCACCCAGGTTATCATCACGACATTACGCCAGGCAGGTCATCTGGGGATATTTGCCCGCCGTATCGGTTTGGTTGAAGTTATCAAATCGGCCTCTCACGGCTAAGCTCGGCTGACACTGCCGTTTGGAAGAACCAAACAAAAAGGCCAGATTTTCATCTGGCCATTGACGAAGTTATTCGATTTGAAGGTGATTGGCAGCTTAATCCATATTAACTGCGGGAGAAGCAGCCTGGCTGGGCGTTCTTCTACTTTGCCAGATTCGCACCAACAGCAGCCCCATCAAGCCAAGCTCGACAACTTTGGTGAGAATGGCCATCCAGGAAAACATGCTTACGCTGTGGGTAGCAAAGTAGCCGACAAAGGTAACGGCCGTATAGCCCAGCAACAACCAGTAAATCCAAATTCGCCTGGCAACCAAGAAAGAGATTGGTAATAGCAAAGCGTAAATGAGTCCCACATAGCCTAAGCCATTTAACAGCAGCAATCCTCTACCCCGCAGCCCAATCCCCAGATGCAGAAAGGCCGTCATGCTGCCCAAGCCAATAAGCCCCAACTGCAAAAGTGAGACCGATTTTTTGCTCAGGATAAATGCCAGCCCCATATTGAACAGGGTAAAAACGGCCGAAATAATCAGCAGCGGTCTGTCACTGGTCAGCGTAGATAAGATACCAGGGCGATGCGTGCTTTGCGCAACTACAGGGGAGACTAAAATAGCTGTCAACAGCAAAGTAAAGGGAAGAATTAGTCTAATTTTTCGCAAGATGTTTTACTCCTTGAATAATGGATATCGCTTTGAAATACAAGCAGTTAGTAGCTTAACAGGATTAGATTAGCAGTTCAAACGAAACGCTTATCTTAAGAAAACCCGCAAATGCACCCGCCAAATGGCCTGTTTTTGCGTAAGGCCATTCGACGCTAGGCGTCACAGCAGCAACGCTCTATAAATTAGGCGTGGGCGATTGCCCATTTATTTGTTTGTCAATTGCAAGGTTGTCTATGCCTGGAAAACGTCGTGATGACGCAGAGAAAATTAAAGCGTTAGAACAACAACTTTATAGTCACAAAAGAGCCTGGCGACAAAAAAGATGGCAGCGGCTCAAGGCAAACGGCCGTGTTGTTACTTTACCATCCCATCCGCCCCCCCTCGCCCAGGCTCCTGCGCTGAACCCAGGGGAAGCTGCTCAAATCCCGCTTGGCAATGATCCAATTTCTGAACCCCGTGTACCCTTTTGGAAAAGGGTAGCCAACAACGCGTTGTTTCTGGTTGAGATTTTGGCGGTATTGGGGCTACTGCTGCTTCTGCTGAATTTGTGGCGTACACAACAAACATTAAACCGGGAAGTGGCGCAGGTGCAAAATGCCCAAAGCCAGGCTCTGGCTTTACCCACGCCAACGGCCACACCTGTCATCGATGTAGTGATTTTGCCCGGTGGACATCAGCCACCGGTGGCTGGCCAGTCACCGCAGCCGGGCGAGGCGGGCGATATTCCACCTCACCTGCTTCCGGTCATCAATGCCTACCAACCGCCACCTCAGCCAACCCCCTTCCCAGAAATGGCACGGCGCATTGAGATACCTGCTATTCAGGTTAACGCCCCTGTTGTGCAAAATATGTATGATTGGGAGCAGCTCAAACGTGGCGTTGCTCAAAAAATTGGCTCAGCAGCACCCGGCAAAATTGGTAATATGGCGCTGGCGGCACACAATGACATTTATGGTGAAATTTTTCGCGATCTGGATCAGCTATCACCGGGTGACGAAATAATGGTTTCCACTGAGCTGCGTGAATACACCTATGTTGTGCGTGAGATTCAAATTGTTGAACCAACGGATGTGTGGGTATTGGAACCTACGGAGTTTGCCAGCGCCACGCTTATTTCCTGCTATCCGTATCGGGTTAATACGCAGCGCATTGTTGTTTTTGCCGATCTGGTAGAACCATAAAGTTAATATTAGGAGAGTTTTTATGGAGCAAACACAAACAACGGTCGTTCCTACCCTCACAGAACGCTATACCACTATGCTACATGCCTCTCTCTTCGTGTTGGGCTTTTCCCTCATCTTTATCATTGGTTGGGGCGGGGCTGCCACGCTCTTGGGTCAGCTCTTTGGGGAACTCAAGACTATTATCGCCAGGGTCGGCGGCGTCGTGATCATTGCCTTTGGCCTGTTCAACCTGGGCATTCTCAAAATCCGCTGGCTGTATTATGATACACGTCCCCAGTGGCAAACAAACAGCAGCAACCGCATGGCTTCTTCCTTATTAATGGGTGTCGTTTTCGCTGCTGGTTGGACGCCCTGCATCGGCACCACATTGGGGGCCATTCTTACACTCGGCTTTGCTCAGGAAACTTCCAGCCAGGCAATGCTTCTTTCCAGCGGCTATGCCTTGGGGCTTGGCATTCCGTTTCTCCTCATTGGTCTGGGCATGAATCGGGCGGTGCAAGCGGTGCGGAAGTTACGGCCGTATCTACGTCATATCCAGATAGTCAGCGGCATCTTTCTTATTGTTATTGGTTTGCTCCTTGTCACCAACCGCATGACCACGATTGCCATCTGGGCACAGCAAAACGGCTTCTATCTGGATTTGCCCCTTGGTGGCACAGCCCCCACTTACCTCATTGCCATCCTGGCCGGGTTACTCTCATTTCTCTCCCCTTGTGTTCTGCCGCTGGTACCAGCTTATATAGGCTATCTTAGCGGACAGGCTTTTGGCAGCGATGCTACTGTCGCCGATGCTCCGACCGGAACTTAAATCATGCCATTGCTTTCTCGTACAATTCAAGACAGTCGTAGATGGACGGCCGTTATGGCTGCCGCGTTCTTTTTAGGCAGCTTATGGATATGGGTTTCAGCCAGTCCGCTCAACGCCACCACGGGTGGCCTGGTTCCTAGCCCGCGCGTGGGCTTCCCGGCACCAGACTTTACCCTGGACACCTTAGAAGGTAACCAATTGACCTTGTCTGATTTTCGGGGCAAGGTGGTTATGGTCAATTTGTGGGCCTCCTGGTGTCCGCCCTGTCGCGCCGAAATGCCGACGCTTGAACAAATTTATCAGGAAAACAAAGCTCAAGGGCTGGAAGTTTTGGCGGTAAA